>JBEPXK010000523.1:0-3314 GCA_041641915.1 Planctomycetota bacterium | reverse complement strand
GGGGCGGGAGCACAACGTGGATCCGCGGTGCGAAGGGGCCCAGGGCCTCGCCAACCAGTCGGGCCGGAGCCTGGAAGCGCCGCGCCAGCGCGGCGATGAACCCGCCCCATTCCTCGGGGCTGAACAACATCACCTCCTGCTGTCGCCGGGCCGCGAATTCGCGTCGGATGGCCTCGGTCGGATCGGCGCTGAGCAACCCGCTCTGGGCCAGACGGCCGAGGCGGCCCTGCCCCGCAGCCTCCGGGTCCGAGGCGCTCTGGTTGGTCGCCCGGGCGATGGCCGCGCGCGCGATCAGGTCGAGCTCCATCTCCTCACCGCCGATGGTATCGCCCCGCCGCTGGGCCACCCCGGGATAGCGCTCGAGCTCGGCGCACAGGGCCAAACGCAGCTCGTCGGCCCCCAGCGGCGAGCGCAGGGAGAGATCGGCGACGATACGGTCGAGCGCCGCGCCGTCCAAGCGGTGGAGCGGCACCGTGATCGCCCGCGAACGCGAGAGCTCGAGCTCGGCCAGCACCACCGCCAGATGGTACTCGGCCCGGTTGTCGGCGAAGGGCACGCCATCGCGGTCGAGGATCCGCCCGCGCTTGGCCGGAATCCGATCGACCACCATCAGGCTCTCCGCGACCGCGCGCTCATAGTGCCGACCGTGGATCAACTGCAACTGCACCAGGCGCGCAACCAACGCGCCGGTGATCAGGATGAACAAGATGCCCAGCCACAGGGCCCGCCCCGACATGGAAGCATTCTAGCCGCTCTCAGCGCCCAGGCGAGCAGCGAACCCGACTCCGACCGCCACGGTGCAGGGTCGCGCCGGAGCCCGGGGTTGAGCGAGCTTTGAAGGACCCGTCTGCAATCCGATGTGGCTCTGCGTCATTCCATGGGCCCGCAGGGGTGCACCCCAACCCCACACCACACCACACGGAGGACCCCATGGCTCGTCATCACCAGTTCCGCATCTGACCGCTGGCGCTCGCGATCATGTCGAGGAGCCTCCGATGTTGAAGCGGAGCCCGGCCGATAGCGGCCGCGAGGAGCTGCAGGCGACGACGGGGGGATCCAAAGGGGGTGAAGCCCGCTTTGAAACCAAAGAACCCCCTTGACCGTGTCCCGGGAAACGAACCATCCAGTCAGATGGGGAGGCTGTGATGACGCAGGTGGAACCGATTCATATCGGCGCGAGCTGGTACCCGGAATGCTGGAGCGAAGCGGAGTGGGCGGCCGATATCGAGCGCATGCGTGAGATTGGCTTCACCATTGTGCGTCTGTTCGAGTTCGCCTGGCACCGCTTCGAGCCGCGCGAGGGCGACTACGATTTCGATTGGGGCCTGCGTCTGCTCGATCGCCTGCACAAGGCGGGGATCACCGCGATCATCGGCACGCCGACCGCTGCGCCGCCGGCCTGGCTCACCAGCACCTATCCCGCGGTGCTGCGCACCGGCCCCGACGGACAACGCCAGCGCCACGGACGACGCAAACACTACAACCATCACTCACGGCTCTATCGCAAGCTCGCTCTGGAGATCGTCGAACAGATGTGCGAGGCCTTCGCCAGCCATCCCGCGCTCCACGCCTGGCAGATCGATAACGAGATGTCCGGCTTCGATTATGGCGACGAGACCACCTGCCACTTCCACGCCTGGCTCGAAGACCGTTACGGCACGGTGGAGCACCTCAACCGGGCCTGGGGATTGGAATTCTGGTCCCAGGCCTATCAGCGCTTCGACCAGATTCCGCTGTGCACCGCCCGGGTCGGCTCGATCGAAGTTCCCGAGCGCGATCACCCCTCCTTGCTGGTGGCCATCGCCCGGTTCCAGAACGAGGGCTGGACCGACTTCATCGCCGAGCAGTGCGCGCTGATCCGGCTGCATAGCGACAAGCCGATCACCACCAACATGACCGGCCTGGTCGGGGCGATGGACTGGGCCAGCCACAACCGCCTGCTCGATCGCGTTGGCGCGTCCATGTACGCCGACCGCCGTTATTACCACTACAACCTGCCCCGCTTCGACCGCCTGCGTGCGGAGAAGGATTACGCCCCCTACTGGCTGCTCGAGACCGCGCCCAACTGGTCGGGCGGCGGGCGGACCTTCAACATCCACTACGACAAGCGTGGCGTGCGCCTGTACAGCTGGCTGTCGGTTTTTCTCGGCGGATCAATGGTGCTCTACTGGCAGTGGCGCGAGCACCGCGCCGGCCAGGAGATGCTCCACGGTACCTGCTGCACAGCCACCGGTCGCTGGCGCCCGAACAAGGATACCTGGGCTCAGCTGGCCAGCCATTTCAAGGCCCACCATGAATGGCTGATGCGCAATCCGCCCCAGCAGGCCCGGCTCGCGCTGGTGATGAGCACCGAATCGGCCTGGGCCTTCTCCATCGATCCGACCGACAGCGACATGCGCTACGCCGACCGCTTTCGCGATCACATCTACATGCCGGTGGTCGAACGTCAGCTGTGGCGCGACGTGATCGACGAGAATGCCGATTTCGCACCCTACCGCGTGATCTGCATGCCGCTGATGCCGATGATCGCCCCCTCCACCCGCGCCCGGCTCGAGCGCTGGGTCGCCGCCGGCGGCACCCTGGTGCTCGGACCGCTCTCCTGCATCCGCACCGAGGAATTCACCGTTCCCACCCGGCACGAATTCTGCGGCATGGAGCCGCTGATCGGCGGCACCAGCGAGCTGCGCTTCACCGTGCAGTGGGTCGAGGACCAGGTGTGGGTCGATTTCAGCTCGGGCGCGCGCACCCGCACCCACACCCTGTGCGAGGCCTTCGCCCCCACGGGCGCCGAGGTCATCGCGCGCTACGAGGGCGGCTATGGCGACGGCCTGCCCGCGGCTCTCGATCACAGCTACGGCCACGGTCGGGTGATCACCCTCGGCTGCATGGTCGATGACAGAACCTGGGGCCAGCTGGTGCAGGACGTCTGCGCCGACAACGACATCGAACCGCTGTGCCAGTCCGACGACCGGGTGGTGGTCGTTCCCCGCGCCGACGCCACGGGCGGCATCACCGGCTACGCGGTGGCCAATCTCGGCGAGGAACCGGCCAGCCTGACCCTGCCGCGCGGCGGCACCGACCTGCTCTCGGGCGACGACGAACCGGCGGCCCTGACCCTGCAGGGCTACGACGTGATGCTGCTGCGGCTCTAAGGTGGGCCTCCGCCCACAACCCAAGGGTTGAGCAGGGGGGGCGGAGGCGGCATCGCGCAGCGATAGGTGGCCCCGGTGGGGCCACCGGGCCGACGCAGCGCAAGCGCAGCCCCGCAGCGAAGCGAGGAGCAAGCGCAGCTGGGATGCGCGTGAGCGCGCGAG
>JBEPXK010000522.1:0-3316 GCA_041641915.1 Planctomycetota bacterium | reverse complement strand
TGCCAACAAGTCCGGCGGCTGCCCCATGGCTGGCGCCAACAAGCCCGGCGGCTGTCCCATGGCCGGCGCCAACAAGCGCGGCGGATGCCCCATGGCTGGCGCCAACAAGTCCGGTGGCTGCCCCATGGCCGGTGCCAACAAGCGCGGCGGCTGTCCCATGGCTGGCGCCAACAAGCGTGGCGGATGCCCCATGGCTGGCGCCAACAAGTCCGGTGGCTGCCCCATGGCCGGTGCCAACAAGTCCGGCGGCTGTCCCATGGCCGGTGCTAACAAGCGCGGCGGCTGCCCCATGGCCGGTGCCAACAAGCGCGGCGGATGCCCCATGGCTGGCGCCAACAAGTCCGGCGGCTGTCCCATGGCCGGCGCCAACAAGCGCGGCGGCTGTCCCATGGCCGGCGCCAACAAGTCCGGTGGCTGCCCCATGGCCGGTGCCAACAAGTCCGGCGGCTGTCCCAAGGCCGGTGCCAACAAGTCCGGCGGCTGTCCAATGGCTGGCGCCACCAAGCGCGGCGGCTGCCCCATGGCTGGCGCCAACAAGTCCGGCGGCTGTCCCATGGCCGGCGCCAACAAGCGCGGCGGCTGTCCCATGGCCGGTGCCAACAAGCGCGGTGGCTGCCCCATGGCTGGCGCCAACAAGCGTGGCGGCTGTCCCATGGCCAGCGCCAACAAGCCCGGCGGCTGTCCCATGGCTGGCGGTGGGGCCATGAACGCACCTGGTTGTCCGCGTGCGCATGGCGGTTGCCGCGCGCCCGTGGCGCGCGATTGCGGTGGCATGGCCAGGGCTTGTCCCCGGCACCAGGCCGCAGAAACGACCTGCCCCTTGCACCGATCGCCCCGCACGAGGGGCGGCCGCTGCGGCCGGCGAGCCTGTGCGGGCCCAGCGTGCACCGCAACGAGCGCTAGCTGCCCCGGCACCGCTTGCGCCCGACCCCACACCGGCGCCTGCCCGGCCGCCACTGCCGGTTGCGCTGGCGGCGCGGCAGGCAAGGCCTGCGACCGGAGCGGTGCGCCGCGGGGTCCCAACCCAGGGCCCGGACCCGACCGCGCCGCGCTGATGGACGCAGCCTATGCCATCGCCGATAGCAATGGCGATGACCTGCTCGACCGCGACGAGGCCGCCGGCCTACGCACCGCGATGCGCCAGGCTCTGTTTGCCCACCTCGACCGCAACGACGACGGCATGCTCAGCGAAGCCGAGTTCCTCACCGTCGCGCCAGGATCGCCCCGACCAGAAAAGCGGTCTTCCACCGCGGCGAGCCCAGCCGCGGAGAAGCCCGGTTGCCCCGGCGACAGCGGCTGTAGCAAGACCAACGCCCAGGCCTGTCCGCAGGCCGAAGCGGGCGGCGGGACCGACTGATCGCCGACCCTCGCCCCGCGATCCGGCGCCAGCCGGGCCGCGGGGCGTCTTTGGGCTTGCATCGAACGCCCCAGGCCCAACATCCGCGGCCCGAACGGGCCCATAGCTCAGTTGGCTAGAGCGTTCGCCTCACACGCGAAAGGTCACTGGTTCGAGTCCAGTTGGGCCCACGGCAGAACCATCCAACAGCCCTTCGACGCACGCGTCGAAGGGCTGTTGCTTTTCGCGTCGGCAGCGGCCACGGCTGGCCAATTCAGCGGCGATGCTGCCGGATCAGTTCCGCGAGCACACGCTGTGCCTCGGCTGCGGCATCCGTCCCCGGAAAGTCCTCGATCACGTCTTGGAGTTTCTTCGCCTGCCGGCGCGGCGAGTCGCTGGCCAGGGCCTCGGCGAGTTCGGGTGCGGCCAGTTTCTCGAGCTCGGCGCGCGCCTGGTCCACCGCCTGGGTCCCGGTCCACTCCTCGCAGAATTCCTGCAGTTCGCGCCGCTTGCGCGACGAACTGCGCATGTCGACCAGCTCCGCCAGTTCCTCGCAGGCCTCCTGCTCCAGCCGCTGGCGGGCGAGCGCGCCGCCGGCGGTCTCCGACCACTGCTCGAGATAGGCGCGCAGCTCACGCCGCAGGCGCGAACCGCTCAGCCCGGCGATCTCCTCCCACGCCGCCTGCGAAAGGGCATCCACCCGCGGGCTGAGTTCAGCGATCCGCGTCTCGGCCTGCGCGACCGCCGCCGCATCGCGACTATAGGCCACCACCTGACGGTACGCGACGACCGCTTCGAGCAGATCGCCCGCCGCCTCGGCCTCCTGGCCGCGCTGTGCCGCGCTCATCGCGGCCTGCACCAGCGGCGCGTCAAGCGCGACCAGGCCTTTCGCGAACCAGTCGACGGGCGCGTGTTGATGCCCGTGGTCCGGTGCCTGCAGCAAGGTGGCGGCGATGCCGTCTCGCGTCATCAACTCGACCGCGTCCTCGGCCGTCTCACGGTTGAAGTCCCTGCTTCCGGTGAACACCGCGATCCGACTGCGTTCGCGCAACAGAGCGTACAACGGCGCCGCCGGTTCCTCGAAAGTGGCATAATGATCGACACCGCTGGAGTTGATCACCCTCCCGCGGAAGGAACTCCGGAAATACGGCCCGGGTGCGCACATCGGCATGCCGCCGGTGAAAACGTCGGGGTAGTTGACGTAGCACAGCGCCGCGATGGTCCCGCCACCGGACAGGCCACCGATGTAGATCCGGTTGGCATCGATGCGGTAGCGCTGCGCCATGTTGTGCACGGCGTCGAGCGCGAGCGCCGGGCGGACATTCTTCGGTTCGCGCTTGTTGCCGCTGTCTTCGGCGCCGATCCAGATCATCCGGTTGGCCGCGAGCGCCGTCGCATACCCCTTCTTCGCTTCGCCACCTTTGACCGAGTTGATGAACACGAACAGGCCATAGGGGACCGAACCGTTGTAATCCTCCGGCACGTGGACAGCGAACGACTCGTCGGCCAGCTCGTAGTTGTGGCCGCTGCCCTCGATCTGCATCGGAATCCGCGCACGCATGCGGTCCAACGCGCTGAGCGGAGACGGTTCGTCGAATCGCAACGTGAAGGAACCCGTCCGCGGCTGCGCTTCTTCGGCAGAGATCCCGGGACCTACGCTCGCCCAAGCGATCAGCACCAGGCCGATGAGAACGAACGCGCAGCGGTGGGTTTGCCAACGAGCCATGCACACCTCCTCGATCGCAGGCTACGCATGCCACCGTTGCGCACAAGCCTGACGGGTCCCTCAAAGCTCGCGCAGCACCTTCGCACGGCAGAATATCGTCGTTAACGGGTCGGCCGACCGAGGGGTGGTTTTCTGCGAAAATGGGCCGCAGGGCGGAGCCGGCATCGCGCAGCGATAGCCGGCCCCGGTGGGGCCGGCGGCCGGTGGAGCGCGACGAGCGACAGCGAGGAAGCCGGGGCCGGAGGGACGCAAAA
>JBEPXK010000521.1:0-3318 GCA_041641915.1 Planctomycetota bacterium | reverse complement strand
CGGTCCGGGGGTCCAGCCCGCTGCACGGGCGCGCTCGATGCTCTGCGCGATCCGGGCTCGGGCGTTGTCGTCGCCGGCGGTCAGCCCGGCAGCCTGGAGGCGGATCAGCAGCGCCCAGCCCGCGGGGCGCTGCGGGCATGTCCGGGTCAGGGCCTGTGCCGCCATCTGCGCGGTGGCGGTGTCGTCGGCCTGGCGGGCGCGCCTCGCGAGCGCCTCGCCGGTGACGATCAGGCGGTCGATCAGCGACGGCAGGAGGTGGGCGTCGCGGGAATCGGGCGCGGTGGCGCTCTGACTCTCGAGCAGCTGCACCGCGGTGGCCAGGGCGGTGAAAGCCCGCAGTTCGCCGGCGGGCGCATGGTCGGCCAGGCGGCGGTAGAAGAGCCATTGGGGATGCAGGTATGGATAGCGCTGTTCGTCCGGCCGGCGGTGGTGCTCGAACCAGGCGGCGATCGATTCCAGGGTCCGGTCGACCGCGGACGCGGCCGGCGCTTCATCGCTTACTTCGACCAGGTCGATCAGCTGGATGCCGAGATCGCCGAGCGCGCCCCAGGTCGCGGCGATCTCGGCCTGGGCCCTGGCGCGGGCTGTGACCAGCGCCGCCGTTTCGAGCAGCAGATCCCGGGCCGCTGCTGTTTGCCCGGCGTGCAGCAGGGCGGCAGCGTGATCGCAGCGGGCGCGCATGAAGGCGGCCAGGTAGCCGGGGCGCTCCAGGACCCGCTCGCGGACCGGCTCCAGCCCCGCGTCGGCCTGCTCGTAGCCGGTCAGTGCCGCGGCGCGGCGTTCGTGATCGCGGTGATTGTTGGCCAGCATCCAGCGACTGCGGTAGATCCGATAGTGGTCGTCGGGGGTGGCGTGTGTGCCGAGGGTGGCGACGACGGCCGCGGCGTGTTCGCACGCGCGTTCGAGCAGGACGCGTTGGTTCTCATCCAGGACGAGCCGGGCCAGATGAAGGCCGCAGATGACGTCCAGGCGCAGCCAGGCCGGCCGCGGTCGGTCGGGCGTCAGCAGGCTCGCGAGCAGGTCGCGCGCCTGTTCGAGGTGGTGACGCGCCGCGCGGCGGGAGCCGGTGCGGGCGAGCAGTCGGCCGAGGGCGACGGTCGATCGCGCCAGGGCGAAGCGGTGGAGCCGATCGTCGGCCGACCGGTCGCAGACCTGTTGGCATTCGGCCACCGCGCGACGGATGGGCGTCAGGGCGGCCGCCGGCCGGTCACGCCCGGCCCAGCCGAGATGATGCAGGGCGGCGGCCAGGGCCGAGCGGTATCGCGTATGGCGGGGAAACTCCCGGCACAGGTCCTGCGCCAGAGCGACAGCCCGGCGCAGGATCTCGCGGCCGTGGGACGCCGACCCGCTGGCCACCGCGCTGCGGCCGGACGCGGTCAGGGTCCGGGCCAGGCGGTGGCGCTGCGAGGGGGACGGCGTCGCTGCGCGCGCGAGTTCCAGCGCCTGGTCCGCGGCGGCGGTGGCGGCGGCGCGGTCGTCGATCTCGTCGGCGATCTGCGCGCGCAGCAGCAGCGCCTGCACTCGTTGAGGCACGCCGGCGTCGTCGGTCACCAGTTCCATCGTCGCGCTCAGTTGGGCGACAGCGGCGTCGATGCGGCCTTGCGCGTGTTCGATCGTCGCCAGATCGAGCCGGCTACGGGCCAGGGCGTGGCGTCGCGCCGGGAGATCGCGTTTCGCCAGGAGAGCGGCCTGGAAGTCGTGGGCCAGCGCGGCGGCTTCGCGCGCGGCGGGCAGGCGGTCGAGCCGATGGTTGATGGTGACGATGCAGTGCAGCACCTGTCCCACCCGTTGCGGGTCGGGGTAGTCGGCGGTGCCGGCCAGCCGGTGGCGGTAATAAGCGAGGATGTCGCGCGCGAGCGGCTCGAGCGGGGCCAGGTGGACGCCGTGGGCGAAATCCCGCTCCAGCCCGGCCAGGGCGCGATCGGCCATGGCCTCGGCCGTGCCGCGTTCGGCCGCCGCCCGATCCCGTTCGGTGGCCGCCTGGCGTCGGGCATCGTCGACAAGGATCATGCCCACGCTCAGGCCGACGAACAGCAGGGCAGCGAGCGCCACCAGCGCCTGGCGTAGGCGACGCTGGGAGCGTTGCGCGCGTACGCGCCGTTCGCGTTCGTCTGCGAGCCGGTCGTGCGCCCGGGCGATGCGCTCCTGCATCTCCGGTGCCAGCGGTGGGTGGGTGGTGGCTTCCGCCGTGTGGCTCGTCGCAGCGGCGGGAGCGAGCCGGGCGAGGAGGTCCTCGGCGAGGTTGAGATCGCCCGTGGCGGTCGCTTTCTCGGCGTAGGCCAGGCGGGCCTCGATGCCTCCGGCCCTGGCGGCGGCGTTGTCCGGCCACAACTCCAGCGCCTGATCCATGGCGGCGATGGCGGCGACATAACCGTCGTAACGGGCATCGGCGTCGCCGGCCGCGGCCAGTTCGCGCTGGCCGCGGCCGGCGAGGACTTCGCTTTCGCGATGACGCAGGTGATCGCGCAGGTCGTGCTGGAGATCGGCCACCCCTTGGTAGCGCCGGTGGTGGTCCGGATCGAGGGCGCGCTCGAGGATCGCTGAGAGCCCCGGCCCCACCCCTTCCGGCAGCCGTGGCGGCAGCCCGGCGGCCGCGACGGCGAGGGAATCGGTCGCGTCGGCGCGCAGGTGCGGCGGCGCGCCGCTGACGATCTCGTACAGGATCGCTCCGAGCAGATAGGTGTCGGTCCACGGTCCCTGCTCGGCGCCGCGGCATCGGGCCATCTCTGGCGGCATATAGGCCGGCGTGCCGCCGGCGCTGTGGATTTCGCGTACGTGCGGCGCGCGCAGTTGTTCGTCGGCGAGCGGGCCGAACTGCGCCGCCATGCCCCAATCCATGACCAGGACCTCGCCGTAGCGGCCGATCATGATGTTGGCCGGTTTGAGATCGCGATGCAGGATGTGGCGGTCGTGGGCGAAGACCAGGGCGTTGCAGACGCTCAGCAGCACCTGCAGGTGGTCGGTCTGATCCATCTGCGCGGCGGCCTGGCGATCCTCGTCGCAGCGGGGGCGCAACAGGCGCGACCACGGTCGGCCGCCGACCAGCTTCATGGTCAGGTACAGCTGGCCACGTTCGTCGAGGCCGAGGTCGTAGACCGGTACGATATTGGGGTGGTCGAGATGACCGGTGATCAGGCTCTCGGCCACGAACTGCCGCTCGAGCTGTCGCAGCTCCGTGTCGTCGCTCCCGATCCGGGACGGTAGCCGCTCCGGCCGGATCCGTTTGACGGCGATGTCGCGGACCAGGCGGCG
Organism: Planctomycetota bacterium; assembly: GCA_041641915.1. Classification (GTDB taxonomy): domain Bacteria; phylum Planctomycetota; class UBA11346; order UBA11346; family UBA11346; genus SLQH01. The sequence goes on along the minus strand of JBEPXK010000521.1, from coordinate 66 downwards.
TTGGTGCGCCCGGTGGACCACCCCCATGCCGCCGTAGCCGACCACGTCGAGCAGATCGTAATCGAT
>JBEPXK010000520.1:0-3318 GCA_041641915.1 Planctomycetota bacterium | reverse complement strand
CGCGTCCACCACCTCGACCGGCTCGAAGCGATCTGCGCCGAGGCCGAGATCCACGTCGGCATCCTCGCCGTGCCCAAGGATCACGCCCAGGAGGTCGCCCGGCGGATGATCCAGGCCGACTTCACCGGCATCCTCAACTTCGCTCCCCTTCCGCTCGAACTCCCGCCCCACATCTACGTGGAGAACGTGGATCTGACCATGTCGCTGGAGAAGGTGAATTGCTTCGCCCAGCAGAAGATCCGCTCCCGCCAGCCCATCAAGGAAGCCTGACCATGAGCACCACCGCGGTCGAAGCGGTTCTCGCCGCCCACCCCGGCGCCGGACGCGATCACCTGATCCCCATTCTCCAGGAAGTGCAGGAGGCCGAGGGTTTCCTCTCGCGCGACGCGGTCGAGGCCATCGCGCGCCACCTGGGGCTGCAGCCGGCGAAGATCTACGGCGTGGCCACCTTCTACAACCAGTTCCGCTTCGAGCCGCAGGGCAAGTACCACGTCCAGGTCTGCCGCGGCACCGCCTGCCACGTCAAGGGCAGCCACAACGTGCTCGAGGCGCTCAAGCGCGAACTCCAGGTCGAGGCCGGGGCGACCACCCGCGACGGCCTGTTCTCGCTCGAAGTGGTCGCCTGTATCGGCGCCTGCGGCCTGGCGCCGGTGATCGCCGTCAACGGCGAGTTCCACGCCAAGGTCGTCCCCGAGAGCGTCAAGCCGATCCTCGACGCCTGTCGCGCGCAGGAATCGACCGGAGCCGCCACCTGAACCGGGTCGCCACCCGCTGACCGCCGTTTCTTCCTCAACGAGCACGGATGCCGCAGATGATCGCCACCACCGAGTCCCCCATCACCACCAACCCGGCCTGCGCCAGACTGATCGAGGCCTACCGCGACCAGACCACCAACTGGTCCCCGGTCGATCTCGGCGCCGAATCGGCGGCCACGCTAGCGTCGCTGCGACGCGACGCGGTGCGTACGCCGACGGTGTTCATCGGCACCGGCACCTGCGGCCTGGGCGCCGGCGCCGGCGCCACGCTCGAGGCCGTGCGCGACTGGCTCGCCGACCAGGGCACCGAAGCCGAGGTGGTCGAGGTCGGTTGCATCGGCCTGTGCGCCGCCGAGCCGATGGTTGACGTGCAGCTGCCCGGCAAGCGCCGCCTGAGCCTCAAGCAGGTCACCGCCGACGATGTGCCCGAACTGCTCGGCCAGGTCTTCGCCGGCGAGGCGCCGGTCGAGCGCGCGCTGGGTCAGTTCGATGGCGAGGGCGAGGCCTGGGCCGGCGTCGGCCTGCTCAGCGAACACCCCTTCTTCGCCCGCCAGACCCGCTGGGTCCTCGCCAACTGCGGCGTGATCGATCCCGGTTCGATCGACGAGTACATCGCCCGCGGCGGCTACGAGGCCCTCGCCCGAGCGCTCAAGACCACCACCCCGGCCGAACTCTGCGACCTGGTCGAGGACAGCGCGCTGCGTGGTCGCGGCGGCGGCGGCTTCCCCACCGGCAAGAAGTGGAAGTTCGCCCTCGGCACCGCCGCCGACCAGAAGTACATGGTCTGCAACGCCGATGAGGGCGACCCCGGTGCGTTCATGGACCGCGCGGTGATTGAGGGCGACCCACACCGCCTGGTCGAGGGCCTGGCGATCGCGGCCTACGCCATCGGCGCGACCAAGGCCTACATCTATATCCGCGCCGAATACCCGCTGGCGATCGAACGGCTCAAGGCGGCGATCGCCCAGGCCAAGGCCTACGGCCTGCTCGGCCACGACATTCTCGGCTCGGGCTACGACCTCGAGATCATCATCAAGATGGGCGCCGGCGCCTTCGTCTGTGGCGAGGAGACCGCGCTGCTGCACTCGATCGAAGGCAAGCGCGGCATGCCGCGGCCACGGCCGCCCTTCCCCGCGGTCAAGGGCCTGTTCGGCAAGCCGACCTGCATCAACAACGTCGAGACCCTGGCCAACCTCCCGGCGATCGTCAGCAACGGGCCGGAGTGGTTCGCCGCGGTCGGCACCGGGAACAGCAAGGGCACCAAGGTCTTCGCCCTCTCGGGCAACGTCGCGCTCACCGGCCTGGTCGAAGTGGCGATGGGCACCTCGATCCGCGACATCATCTTCGCCATCGGCGGCGGGGTACCCGGCGGCAAGGCCTACAAGTCGACCCAGATTGGCGGCCCGTCGGGCGGCTGCATCCCCGAACAGCACCTCGACATCGAGGTCGACTACGAATCGCTCAAGCAGGTCGGCGCGATGATGGGCTCCGGCGGCCTGGTGGTGATGGACGAAGACACCTGCATGGTCGACGTGGCCAAGTTCTTCATGGATTTCATCCAGCGCGAGAGCTGCGGCAAGTGCATCCCCTGCCGCGAAGGCACCCGCCGGATGCTCGAGACGCTGCAACGGATCACCAGCGGCCGCGGCACCGAGACCGGCGCCGACAGCCTCGCCCGCTTCCGCAGCGTGATGTACCTCCAACGACTGGCCGAGACCATCTGCGACACCAGCCTTTGCGGGCTCGGGCAAACCGCGCCCAACCCGGTGCTCTCGACCCTGCGCTTCTTCCGCGACGAGTACGAGGCCCATATCTATGACCGCGCCTGCCCGGCGGGCGTCTGCACCGAGCTGATGACCTACAGCATCGTCGAAGACAAGTGCGTCGGCTGCACCGCCTGCGCCCGCAAGTGCCCCACCGGGGCGATCAAGGGCGCGCGCAAAGCGCCGCACTACATCATCGAAGAGAAGTGCATCGCCTGCGGCGCCTGCATCGATGCCTGTAAGTTCGACGCCGTGGTGCGGCAGTAAGCCCGGACCGGCCATCCCCTCCCGTCTTCGCCAAGGACCGACCCAATGATCGAGATCGAAGTCAACAACCGCACCATCGAGGCGAAAGAGGGCGAGATGCTGCTCTCCGCGCTCGAACGCGCCGGCATCAGCGTACCGACCCTGTGCCACATGAAGGACGCCTTCCCCTCCGGCGCCTGCCGCATGTGCGTGGTCGAGGTCGAAGGCGCGCGCAACCTGGTGCCCAGCTGCGCCTTTCCCGTCAACCCGGGGATGAAGGTCCAGACCCACAGCCCGCGCGCGGTGCGTGCGCGCAAGACCGTGGTCGAGCTGCTGCTCGCCGACCATCCCGATGACTGCCTCTACTGCGTGCGCAACAGCAACTGCCAACTGCAGGATCTGGCGGCCGAACACGGCGTGCGCCAGCGCCGCTTCGAGGGCGCCAAGTCGACCTACAAGGTCGACACCTCCAGCCCCTCGATCGTGCGTGATCCGGCCAAGTGCATCCTCTGCGGCAAGTGCGTCCGCGTCTGCGAAGAGGTCCAGGGCGTGGC
>JBEPXK010000519.1:0-3333 GCA_041641915.1 Planctomycetota bacterium | reverse complement strand
GTACGTTGCCGGTGCTGGGTCGCGCGGGCCGCGAGCGCCTCGGCGCGGGCGCGGTTGGCCCGGGCGAGATGACTGCGCCGATGGATGTCGTGCAGGTCGAGGCGCGCCTCGACGCGGAGCTCGCGCTCCTCGTGGGGGCTGTGTTCGTAGCGCACGCCAAGATCGACCGTGGGCCAGGGCAACGGCGCGCTGCGGCCGCAACCGCCACAGGCCAGGAGGCCGGCGAGCAGTGCGGCCGGGGCGCGCGTCACCACCAGGCGTCCGGATGGTTCTGGACCAGCACGCGCTCGCCGGGCACCAGCACGTCGGTCTCCAGCGCCAGGATCACCGGCACGCCGCGGCGCGGCCTGGTGCCCGGTAGCTGCAGCGCAGCGGGCAGATCCACCGCTGCGAGGCCGACGCGGCTGATGGTCGCCGGATGCTCGGTGCCGGTGCTCGGCCGCAGCACCTGCATCGCCTGGCCGGGCTGCAGGCTGGGTGCGGTCGCCGGGGTCACCCAGGCGGTGACGCTGGGCGGTCCATCGCTGAGGATCGCGGCCACCGGGGTGCCGGCTTCGAGGTGCAGCCCCCGTTTGGCGATCACCTCCACCACCCGGCCCGCCACCGGCGCCATGAGCGTCAACTGTTCGCGTTCGGCTTCGAGCCGGCGCAGTTCCTGCTGCAGCGTGAGGCGTTCGAGCATCAGGTTGGCCCGACGTTCGAGCAGTTCGGCGCGCGTGAGCGCCACCACGGTGCCGGTGGCTTCCGACTGGGCCAGGTCATCGATGCCGGCGGCGGGGTTGGACAGGGCGAGCCGGGCACGCAACACCGCCGCGCGCTGGGTCAATGGCCGCAGCTCGTCGTCGCGGACCACGCCCCGGGCGACCAGCGGTTCCAGGCGCGCGGTCTGCTGCTCGATCACGGCGAGCTCGGCGCGATCGGCGGTCTGCGCGCGTCGGGCGTCGTGGCTGCGCAGCCGGGTCTCCAGGCGCTGCCGATCGCGTTCGCATTGCTGGGCCTGGGCCTCCGCCTCACGCGCCGCGCCCACGGCACCGACGCTGGCGAGCAGGGTGTCGAGCGCATCGAGACGGTGGCCGATGGCTGCGACCTGCGCGGCGAGCGGGCCATCCTCGAGCCGGCCGAGGACCTGACCGGCGATGACGGTGTCGCCGGGCCGGACCAGCAGCTCATCCAGTCGACCGGATTCGGGGCTGAGCACCAGGTGCTGCGAGGCTTCGGCGACCAGTCCCGGGACGCCGCCGGTCAGCGCGGTACGCAGGCTCAACCAGATCACGACCCCGGCGGCGAGCAGCCACAGACCCCAGACCGCGCTGCTGCCGAGCAGCAGCCGGGGCCGCAGGCGCGGACGACGACGGAGCATGGCGAGGGTGGTCGGCTGGTCGGGGGGCACGGATCAGAGCTCCACGGAGGCACGGTGCATGACCAGACTCGGATCGAGCAGGCCGGGAATGCCATCGAGCTGGGTGAGTAGCGACTGCTGTGCGCTTGGGTCGATCAGGCGGACATGGTAGCTGTATTCGTGGCCGTCGCCCTGGAGGGTCTGACGGATCGCTGCCGGTTCGATCATTGCGCAGCTGCGCTCGAGCAGGGCGATGACCGCGGTCTCGTTGCACTGCGCGTCGGTGATGAACCGTAGCGTGCCTTCGTCGGCGGTCATGCTCGCGAACGGCGACCAGTGCACGATCACCGCCACGCTCAGGAACACCGCGCAGCCCACCAGGGCTCCGGCCATCGCGCCGGCACCGGTGGCGATGCCCACCGCCAGGGCGGCGAACAGGAACACCATGTCGCGCGGGTCGCGGATCTGGGTGCGGAAACGCACCAGCGCCAGCGCGCCGAGCACGGCCAGCCCGCGACCGAAGCTGTCGCCGACGGTCATCACCACCAGCGCGGTGGCGATGGCGCTGAGCACCAGCGCCTGGACGAAGCCGCGCGAATAGGAGTAGCCCTGGTAGGTCCGGCCGTAGGCCACGGCGAGGATGTAGGAGAAGACGAAGGCTCCCAGCAGGCGATGGACCATCGCGAGCATTCCCAAAGGAGCCGCATCCAGACCGGCGAGCAGCGGATCCATGCTTACGCCACCAGGTCCAGCCGACCGCGCGGCGCGAGGCGGTGTTCGCGGGCCACGGCGAGTGCGTATTTGCACACGCCGGTGGCGCTCAGGCCATGCCGGACGACCAGATCGCGCATCCACACAGGCATCCGGCCAGTGAACTTGAGCTCCAGGATCACGCTGCTGGCGGGGTCGTCCGCGCTCGGCGGGTCGCAGGGGAACCAGGGTCCGCCGATTCGGTAGGGGTCCGCGCCGCGGGCCGGGCGGTAGCACAGCCGCGTATCGAGGGTGGCGCGGGCGTAGTGCTCGGCGCTGCCGGTCCAGGCTTCGCGCCGGTAGGCCACCACCAGCACCGGCCGGGCGCCGGTGCGACGGCGCAGGTCCTGGAAACGCAGGAAGTTATCGCGTTGGAGCGGATCGCTCAAGCCGGTGGTCGCGAGGGGTCCGTTGAGGCCTGGATGCTCGCGGCACCAGGCGCGCGGCAGGAACGCCCGCGACTTGTGGATACTGCGGCCGAGCTTGCGTTTGATCTCGACTACCACCGGATCGTCCGCTTCGTGCCACCGGGCGCGCAGCTTGAAACGGTCAATGGCCTCATTGTGCTTGGCGCGGAGGAACGACAGGTCGTCGGTATCGAACTGCAGTGTGAAGTTGTGATAGACCGGCGGGTCGCCGCATGCGTGGACATCGCCGTGGCAGCAGGACGCGATGTGGGCGCGCACCGCCGCGACCCGTGCCGGGTGCAGGAGGTACTTGATCTCGAAACGGACCAGATCGTTGTCGCGCGCCATATCTTCACCTGACCTTAACCCGCTGTAGCTACACAGGGGCGTCGCCCCTGCGGTCCATTCGCAAGCGAATGGACCATCCCTCGCTCGCCAGCCCCATCGCTCGCGATGGGGCCCGAAAGAGGCGGGTAACCACTCAGGCCCGATCGGCCTGAGTGGTTACAACCCGGTATTCCCTCGACGGTCCGCGGCCGATCGGGGCGGGGTGGGTCCAGCGCGGGCGCTGTGTCAGCCAGATGAAGATGATACTGAGGCTTCCCTCAGAGGGGGCGCTGCCCCCTCGCGCCTTCGGCGCACACCCCCACGGCCTCGGTCGGGGCTCGCGGCCTGTGGCCGCGTTTTCTGCGGGCCTGCGGCCCATTTTCGCAGAAAACCACCCCTCGGTCGGCCGGTCGCCCAGCCACGCCGGGCTGGGCTCCACTCGCTGGCGGTGCCGAGGTTTGGAGCTCTGAGGGACCCGTCAAAAGCCCTATGCTCAACCCTTGGGTTGTG
>JBEPXK010000518.1:0-3337 GCA_041641915.1 Planctomycetota bacterium | reverse complement strand
GGTCGGCCGACCCGGTGACGACGATTCTTGCCGTGCGAAGGTGCTGCGCGAGCTCTGAGGGACCTGTCAGAGGGGAGGCTTCCTTCAGAGGGGGCGCTGCCCCCTCGCGCGCTCACGCACGCCCCAGCTGCGCTCGGTCGGCCCGGTGGTTCCATCGCGGCCAGGCCCGTGATATGGGCTCAGCGTGGAACTTCGCCTTCTTGCGGCTGTGGCGGCCGGAGCATGGCGTAGAGCAGCACCGCGATGAACATCACGCCGAGGAACACCGCCACGGCCTGAAGAATCCGCGCCATTCCCGGTCCGATGTCATGGTCGCCGAAACCGATGAATGCCATCAGGAAGGCGGCGAGGAACAGAACCGCGGCGACGCCATACCAGAAGATCCGACCGCGTCCCGCCTTGGCGCTGCGTCGCAATGTCTCGTTGACCGATCCCGATGCCTGCTTGTTCTCCATGCGTCCTCCATTGCGTTTCTACCCGGCCACCGCGCGGTCGGCGGCGCTACGACGGATCACGCGGCGGCATGGCCACGGCCGGGAAATCGAGCTCGGTCTGGGCCACGTGATTGAAATAGTTGGTGAAGGTGGTGAACATCGCCACGGTCACGATCTCGACCACCGCGCCGTCGTCGAAGCCGGCCCGCCGCAGGTCGGCGAGGTCTCCATCATCGACCTTGCCGCGCTTCTCGACCAGCAGCCGGACGAAGCGCAGGGCCGCGGCGGTGCGCTCATCGGCGCTCTCGCCGCGCAACGCAGCGGTCACGGCGGCATCATCCAGACCGGCGGCCTTGGCCTCCATGGCGTGCGCGGCGCCACAATAGGCACAGGCATTGGCCCCGGAGACGGCCAGCGCCACCGCGCTGCGCAGGGCGTCGCCGATCCGTGCGGTCCGCAATGCGCCGCTCGCGGCCAGATAGGCCTCGAGCGCAGCCGGCCCGCGAGCCAGGGTCGCGAAGATGTTGGGCACCGAGCCCATCGCTTGTTCCACGGTAGCAAGCAAGCGACCGGTCGGCTCGTCGGCCTCGCCTCGTTCCACGGGAGCTATGCGCTGCATGGCTGGACCTCGTCTGCGCCAGGGTTCCGGGTCGCGACAACCCCGCGGCCACCGCGCTCTCCCCCTTGCTTACGCAACGCCGCCCCGCGCTTCACGCTCGTGTAGCACGGGGCGGATCCAGATGGCGGTGGCGGTTACTGCGCGCCGATGCAGTAGAGATAGCGCTTCGAGCGGACATAGATCCGGTCCGCGTCCAGGCAGGGCAGGGCGTAGTTGCGATCGCCCTTGCCCAAGTCCAGTTCGTTGGTGCTCACCAGCTCCGGCTGGCGGCCGGCCTTGACCAGACACATTGACCCGCCGGTCCCCTTGGTCACCAGCAGGTCGCCGCCCAGGCTCAAGGTGGTGTGACGCTCGCGTACGCCGAGGTCGATCTCGGCGAGTTGCTCACCGCTGGCGAGCTCGAACACGGCCAGGCGATCCGCCTTCTTGCCGCGCACCTGGTAGAGCAGCCCATCGTGGATCGCCGGAGCGCGGGTGCTCTCCATGTCGCCTTCGACCGCCCACACCCGTTGCCAATCGAGCGTATCGGCGTCGCTCATCGACAGGCGCAGGGCGACCATTCCCTTCAGGTCGCCCTTGCCCCGTTTGCCGGGCAACATGACCACCAGATCGCCAGCGACCGCCGGCGAGGCGCCGGAGGGGCAACCGGGCAGATCCTTGGCCAGCACCGTCCCGTCCGCAGCGCGATAGACGTAGCCGTTGGGGGCCACGATGACCGCGCCGTGATCGAGGGCGGTGACCACCGGCGTCCCGGCGAGGTTCTTGACGGTCTCCGGATACGGGCTCTCCCATTGCTTCTCGCCGTCGGCCAGCGCGTAGGCCCGGAGGCGGTTCTTGCCGGCCGCGACCACCAGCAGATCGCCGGCAATGATCGGCGAGGCGGTGAAGTGCAATTCGCGCCGGGTGCCCGGTTCGTCGCCCTTGGTCTCGCGCGGCTTGTGATCCCAGGTGGCCCAGACCTGTTCGCCGTCGAGGTCGAAACAGGCGACTACGTTGTTGGCGAAGGAGACGTAGATACGCTCGCCATCGGTCACCGGCGTAGCGAAGCTGCGACCGGTGATGGTGTTCCACCCACGCTCGGCGACCTCGTACCACTCCGCGAACTCGTTGCCGAGCCGCCGCGTGCGCTCGCGCACCGCCGCGTTGCCTTCACGGTCCAGATCGTGCCCGGTCTTGCGGAAGGAGAAGCCGTTGGCCCGACCCTCGGCGGCCAGGGTGCGCCACTTCTGCGCCAGGGCCGGATCGTCCGGCAGGTCCTCGTCCGCAACCTCCTGGCCTTCCTCGAACGCGCGGCTCCAGCTCTTGCCCCGCGCGGCATCCTTGTGCCCCCCCTGCTGGAGCTCATCACGGAAGACGGCCACCTTCTGCGACCAGTTCTGCAGCGCATCGAGCGCCGCCTGTTCCTCGGCCAGCAGGGCGCGGCCTTCGGCGGCCTTGTCCTCGGACATGAAGGCGAACTGATCAAGATCGGTCTGCCACAGGATCTCACCGCTATCGGCATCGCAACAGAGCAGTTGGTAGGGTTCGGTGGTGGTCACCACCCGCCCGTCGATCACCACTGGTGCGGCGTGGCCCCAGGTGGGCAGTTCCCGCTTCCACCGGATGTTCACATCCGGGCTCTTCCATTCGCTCGGAGGCGTGGCATCGAGGAACACGCCGTTGCCATTGCCACGCCAGCCGCGCTGCTCGGCCGCCTCGCCGGAACGGGGGACGGCGATGACAGACAGGACGACGGATGCGAAACACAGGGCGGCGGTGCGCATGGCGGGCTCCTCGGGCATGGCCGACGCCTCGGCGTCGGCTGTGAACAGGTGCGGTCACCCTAGGAAAGCCCGCGCGTACTGCAACCGCGCCGTACACAGATTGCCCACGAGCCCACCGCGGTCGTTCCGGCGCTGGATCCGCCCCGCTGCCACCAAACACTGGTGTACCATGCCCTCCGGCCTGACGCCCCTGCTGCTGAGCATGGCTCCGATGGCGCTGTTCGTCGTCCTGCGCCTGCTGGCGCGTCGCAACCACGGCGAGGTGGCGGGAGAGCCAGACGGACTGCGGGTCTTCCGCGGCGAGCGCGACGAATGCCAACAGGCGCTCGAGCTGCTGAGCGCGGCGGGGATAGCGTGTTGGATCGAGGATGAGCCCGCGGGTCCGGCGGTGCACGTCGAACGCGACCAGGCGACGATGGTCCCGCACCTGCTCGGCGCCCAGCGCGCCGGCCGGGCGCCGCCGGCCGACGCCCGGCCGGCGGCCCCCCAATGAGGCTTCTATCAGAGGGGGCGCTGCCCCC
>JBEPXK010000517.1:0-3351 GCA_041641915.1 Planctomycetota bacterium | reverse complement strand
CGCAGGCCCGGCGAAAACGCGGCCGCAGGCCGCGAACCCCGACAGAGGCCGCGAGGAGCCGCAGGCGACGACCGGGGGATCCAAAGGGGGCGCAGCCCCCTTTGAAACCTAAGCATTATAGGTGCGCGACGTAACGTTTCCTCCAGTGCCGGTCCAATTGGTATGGAAATATTCGCCGCGCGGCTTGTCGGTGCGCTCGTAGGTGTGGGCGCCGAAATAGTCGCGCTGGGCCTGGAGCAGGTTGGCCGGCAGCCGTTCGTGGCGGTAGCCATCGTAGAAGGCGAGAGCGGTGGAGAACGCGGGGGTGGGAATGCCCAGCTGGACCGCCTTGGCCACCACCCGGCGCCAGCCTTCCTGGCAGTCGTCGATCGCCTGCTTGAAGAAGTCGTCGAGCAGGAGGTTCTCGAGCTCCGGATTGCGATCGAAGGCCTCCTTGATCCGGCCGAGGAACACGCTGCGGATGATGCAGCCGCCACGCCACATCAGGGCGATGGCGCCGAAATTGAGGTTCCAGCCGTTGTCGCGCGAAGCCTCGCGCAGCAACATGTAACCCTGGGCGTAGCTGATGATCTTCGAGGCGTAGAGCGCCTTGCGCACGTCGGCCACAAAATCATCGACATCGCCGTCGAAGCGGCCGGCGGGCCCGCTCAGGCGCTGCGCGGCGCGGCTGCGCTCGTCCTTGATTGCGGAAAGGCAGCGCGCGAACACCGCCTCACCGATCAGGGTGACCGGCATGCCGAGATCGAGCGCGGAGATCCCGGTCCACTTGCCGGTGCCCTTCTGGCCCGCGGCGTCGAGGATCTTGTCGATCAGATGCTCGCCGTCTTCGCGGTAGCCGAGGATGTCGCGGGTGATCTCGATCAGGTAGCTGTCGAGCTCGCCGTTGTTCCATTCGGAAAAGATGGCGTGCATCTGATCGTTGGTCAGGCCCACGCCTTCGTCGAGTATGTGATAGGCTTCGCAGATAAGCTGCATGTCGCCGTATTCGATGCCGTTGTGCACCATCTTGACGTAATGGCCGGCGCCGCCTTCGCCGACCCAGTCGCAGCAGGGCTCGCCGTCGGCTTTGGCGCTGATGGCCTGGAAGATGTCCTTGACGTGCGGCCAGGCTTCGGGGTCGCCGCCAGGCATGATGCTCGGCCCGTGACGCGCGCCCTCTTCGCCGCCGGAAACGCCGGTGCCGATGAAGCGCAGCTGCTTCTCCTTGAGGTACTGGTAGCGCCGTTGGGTATCGGGGAAGTGACTGTTGCCGCCGTCGATGACGATATCGCCCGCCTCGAGCAACGGGATCAGCTGTTCGATCACCGCGTCGACCGCTGGACCGGCCTTGACCAGGATCATCACCCGACGCGGCCGCTTGAGGCTGGCGACCAGCGCCGCGAGCTCCTCGAAGCCGACGATCGCGGTATCCTTGGCCGGTCCGTCGACGAACTCGCGCATCACGCTGGTGGTGCGGTTGTAGACCGCGACCTTGAAGCCGTTGTCGTTCATGTTGAGGACGAGGTTCTGCCCCATCACGGCGAGTCCGATCAGGGCGATATCACAATTGGCGTCGGTCATGGCAATACTGTTTTCCGTTTGGTGGGGTCGGGAGCCGCGAATGGCTCAGATGGTCTGGGAGAGGAAGCCGCCGTCGACCCGGATATCGGTTCCGGTGACGAAGCCAGAGGCGGCAGAAGAGGCGAGGAACACCGCGGCGCCGCCGATCTCGGCCGGCTGGCCGAAGCGACCCATGGGGGTGTGCCCGAGGATCTGCGCCGCACGGGGGCTCGGCGAACCGTCGTCGTTGAACAACAGCTTGCGGTTCTGCTGTGCCGGGAAGAAGCCAGGGGTGATGGTGTTCACCCGCACGCCGGCTGTGGCCCATTCGCGAGCGAGGAACTGCGAGAGCGAAAGTACCGCCGCCTTGGCCGCGCTGTAGCTGACCACGCGCGAGAGCGGCAGGTGCGAGGTCACCGAGGCGATATTGATGATCGACCCGCGCCGTCGACGAACCATGCCGGGGCCGAAGGTCTGGCAGGGCAACAAGACCCCCCCGACCAGGTTGAGGTCGAAGTTGGCCCGCCAGTCGTCGGGGTCGATGTCCGCGATGGGATGGTCCTCGGTGACCGTGACCTTCGGATCGTTGCCGCCCGCCGCGTTGATCAGGATGCTCACCGGGCCGTAGAGCGACTCGATCTGGTTTTCCGCCTGATGCAGGGCGGCCTGCGAAGAGACGTCGGTGGCGACGAAACTGGCGGTACCACCGGCCGCGGCGATCGCCTCCACCCGTTGGCTGCCGCGTTCTTCGTTGCGTCCGCCCACCGCGACCGCCGCGCCGGCTGCGGCGAGGGCCTCGGCCATCGCCCCGCCCAACGCGCCAGTGCCGCCGATGACCAACGCGACTTCGTCGCTGAGATCGAACAGACTCATGTTTCCCCCTTCCGGGACCCCAGCATTCCGGGGCTCCGGCCCTTCGGTGATATGGGCCACGTCATCGACGACAAGGGGCAGCATGGATCCTCGTGGTGCAGCGGGCGGTTCGCGTGCGTTGCGTGGATCCAGCTGCCGCCTAGCCTGCAGGCGACGCCCCAGCAGCCAGATCGAGGAAGCCGCCATGTCCCGCATCAACGAATTCCTGCTCGCCAACGACATCCGCATCGCGACCAATCCCGCGATCTCGCCGGATTACTGCCTCGATTGGGACGCCTGCGCCCGCCGCCTCCAGGCCGGCGATCTGCTCGATTTCGACCAGTTTCCCGCCTCGACGCTGATGCTGGGCGCTTCCCAGCTGCGCGTCGCGGTGGAGCCGGAGACCGGCGACCACGTCTACCTCGTCACCGGCGAGGCCCTCGCGCTCGACCAGCATCTGGCGCTCTCCGCGGACTCCCACGCCTATCCGTGCACCTGGGCCAACCTGCTCAAGCTCAAGAACCTGATCCAGGCGGCCGATCCGGCTGCAACCGTCTTCCCCACCGCCAGCGGCAACCTCGCGCGGCAGAGCCTGGGCATCGGCGCCCGCTTCACCGCGTTGCACTGGCCGGCAGTCGATTGGACCATGGCCAAGCTCGGGCTGCCGCTCACCGCCAATCAGAACTCCATTCCCCGCGAACTGGTCTACGACGTCGAACCGATGCTCGACGACCAGCTCGACACCTGCCGCTTCCCCTTCATCGGCGCCGATGTCCCCGAGGGCCATCAGGGCCAGTCGGTCGAAGGCATGAGCCACGGCGCGGTGCTGACCAAACTCAAGTACGGCTTCCATCAGCATCGCATCCCCTGGGGGTTCAACGCCGACCACCAGCCGGTCGGCGGCAAGTACGACGCCCGCGAAGACGCGCTGGTGCGCGGCGGGATCCTGGCGACCTACAT
>JBEPXK010000516.1:0-3354 GCA_041641915.1 Planctomycetota bacterium | reverse complement strand
GTGATCGCCGCGGCATCGATCACCCGGTCGGCGGCGCCGCCCTCCGGGTCCTCCAGCCGCAACAAGCCGGTGGCGCTGGGATCACGCTCCTCGCGGCTGAGGACCTGCACCAGGCAGATGCTGCCGGCCTCGGCGCCGAGCCGGCGCACCACCGCGTGCCCCCCTTCGCGGCAGAGACCGTCCGAGACCAGGATCCGTTCGCCTGCCGGGGCCAGCGGCGGCAGCGGCGTCGCCGCCAGCCCGCCGGCGCCGGCGCAGGGTTGATCGCCGAGCGCCGGGCGCCAGTCACTGCGCCCGCCACCGGCGAGCGGGCGCCAGGCAGCGCCCGCGGCGAAAAGTTGCACGCGATCGCCGGCGCGCTGCGCCAGGGTGGCGAACAGCGCCGCGAGGGTCGCGGCCAGCTCCGCCTTGGCCGGGGTCAGGGCCATGCTCGCCGAGGTGTCGAGCAGGACCTCGACCCGCGGCGCGACCTCCTGGCGGTAGCGCCGCAGCACCAGCTGGTCGCTGCGCGCGAGCACGTTCCAGTCGAGATGACGCAGGTCGTCGCCGGGCATGTAGGGGCGGTGGTCGTGGAATTCGATCGAAGCGCCCGCGCCCGCGCCAAGGCGATCCCCGGCGCCGTGCCGGCGGCGCCGGGGATCGAGGCACAGGCGCAGGGCCGCGGCCCGGGCGTCGACTGCCGTCCGGTTCCATGCCACCATCGCCGGCCTCAGTCCTCGCGCGGATTGTCGGCGTCCGCGTCCGCCCGCACCCGGGTGGTCTCGATGGGCATGCGCGCGAGCGCGTACAGCAACTGGACAACGATGGCGATGAAGCCGGCGAAGGAGATCGCCAGGATCGCGAGATCGGCCGTGCCCGCATCGATACCGACCTGGAGCCCGTCATCGGGCAGGTACACTGGCGCGATCAGCGGATTGAGGGCGTTGAGCACGCCCAGGCTGTCCTCGAAGGCCAACGCCGGAATGCTGGTGATCAGCGCCAGCGCGATGATCGTCGGCAGCAGGGCGCTGCGCCGCATGCCGGCGGTCTGGATCCAACCGCTGAACGGGCCGCGGCACAGCCGGTCGACGGACACCAGGATGACCATGCCGTAGGCGATCAGCAGCCAGGCGCTGAGCATCAGCTCGGACCAGTCGTCATCGGGATGGAAGAGGAGCCCGATCGCGCCGACGCCCATGCTCGCCGCCATCAGCAACAGACCGGCGAGGGTACCGCGCGCCGCACCGGGACCGAGAAACCAGGCGGCGGCCTTGCGCCAGCCCCGGGCCTCGCGGATCCAACGCGCCTGACGCGGCGAGAGTGGGTAGTCCTCGGTGCTGGCGAAGGCGGTGAGCAGCAGACCCCAGACCGCGCCGAAGACGGCGTAGACCGCGAGCAACTCGCTCGCTTCGCGCGGGCGCACATCCGCGAACCAGATCAAGGCCAGGAGCCACGCCAGACCGTTGACCCACACCAGCATCCACACCAGGCGGGGTTTGGTCGAGCGGTTGTCGGCGCGGAAGGTGAGCATGGCCGCGCTGAGGGTGAGCAGCACCACCACCCCGGCCAGCCACCAGTTGGTCAGGAATCCGAGACCCGCGACCACTGCCCAGGGTTCGATCGCAAAGCCGCGGGCCATATCACGCGAGAGGTCCTCGAGCCCTTCGAGCCACAATGGCCAGCCCAGAGCCCAGAGGCCGAGCACGCAGATCAACAGGATCAGGTTCAGGCCGCCGCGCCCACTCTTGTTCGTCGGTACCGTACCGAGGAAGATCGCGAAACACGACAGCGCGACCCCGCCAGCGGCGAGCAGGACCAGCGCGAACAGGATCGAGAGCAGGTCGATGCCCTTGAGCAGATAGGCCATGACCAGGAAGGGCGCGACGGCCGAGAAATACAGCATGCTCTGGACCAACCCGGCGAGGAGGTAGCCGCGCAGCAGGTGGCCGGGGCGCATCCCGGTCAGGTCGAGCAGGTCCCAGGTGTTCTCGTCGCGCTCGCGGATCATGCTCATGTACACGCCCATCGGCTGGACCACCCATACTGCGAAGCCGAGCACGCCGCAGAGAACTGCCAGCAGGTCGGCGCCGGCATCCGTTTCGCCCACCGCGACGGTGGCCACGAGCATCGAGGCCACGCCGGCGAACAGCAGCAGGATGTTGAACACCACCAGGAAGGTGCGGTTGCGCAGCTCCTGGCGCACGTAACGGACCAACAGGGGGTTGGCGTGGTCGGAGAGCCACGGCAGCAGCGCGGCGGTACGCTCGAGCGCCTTCATTGGACCTTCCCTTCGGTCAGATGCATGAACACGTCCTCGAGGTTGTCGTCGCGGGTGGCGAAGTGGCAGACCGCGAGCTCGGCCGCCAGCAGGCGGCGCAGCAGGGCGGCGAGCGCGGCGTCGTCGCCGTGATAGCGCAGCGCGATCTGCGTCTGTTCGATGCGGATGTCGCTGCAGCCCGGTTGCTCGGCGAGGATCGCCTCGGCGCGCGGGTGTTCGGCGGCCAGGCGCAGCTCGAGCACGTGGCCCTCGCCGTCGCCGGCGGCGACCTGCTGTTGTTTCTTCTCGCGCAGGCGCTGTTTGATCTGCTTGACCTTGCCCTCGGCCACGATCCGACCCTGCTCGATGATCGCCACCCCGTCGCACAGGGACTCGAGCTCGGCGAGGATGTGCGAGGAAACGAACACCGCCCGGCCCTGTTGCGCGAGCAGCCGCAGCAGATCGCGGAACTCGATCCGCGCCCGTGGGTCGAGTCCTGCGGCCGGTTCGTCGAGGATCAACACCCGCGGGTCGTGGATGATGCAGCGGCCGAGGCACAGGCGCTGCTTCATGCCCTTGGACAGGCTGGTGACCGCCTTCTCGCGCAGGCCTTCGAGCTGGCAGAACTCCATCACCTCGGCGACCGAGCGCCGGCGCGCCGCGGGTGTCAGGCCGTGGGCGCGGGCGAAGAAATCGAGGTACTCGAACACGGTCATGTTGGGGTAGGCGCCGTAATAATCGGGCATATAGCCGATCATCCGCCGCACCGCGTCGGCGTCGTCGACCGTGCTGCGCCCGTCGACGCGGCAATCACCCGCGCTGGGCAGGTCGAGGGTGGCGAGGATGCGCATGGTGGTCGACTTGCCGGCGCCGTTCGGGCCGATGAAGCCGTAGATCTCGCCGGCGTCGAAAGCGAAGCTGACGTCGTCGACCGCGCGGATGGCGCCGAACCGGCGCTCGAGATGATCGACCTCGACCAGACTCACGATGCACCTCCGATCGCCGCGAGCGGCCCGGCGAGCAGATGGCGACCCGGGGCCACGGTTTCGCCGTCCGGGCCCGGGATGTCGACCAGCGGCGTGGCGAGCACCGCCTGGAAGAAGCCGGGCGCGTTCGCC
>JBEPXK010000515.1:0-3365 GCA_041641915.1 Planctomycetota bacterium | reverse complement strand
CCGCAGGCCCGCAGAAAACGCGGCCGGAGGCCGCGAACCCCGACCGAGGCCGTGGGGGTATGCGCCGAAGGCGCGAGGGGGCAGCGCCCCCTCTGAGGGAAGCCTCACTCATGGCGCCAGCTCCGTCAGAGCGTCGAAGGCCGGCGTCGTCTGCTGCTCGAACCCGCCTTCGTCACGACGGACGATGAACAGCGCGGCAAGCCCCTCGCGCTCGGCGACCTCGAGGCCACGCCGCATCCCGAGCACGCTCAGGGCGGTGGCCCAGCCGTCGGCCGCGGCGCAGGTCGGCGCGACCACGCTGACCGAGGCCAGGCGGTGGGTCACCGGCGCGCCGGTGGTCGGGTCGATCGTGTGCGAGATCCGGCGCCCATCCAGCTCACGATAATTACGGTAGTCGCCCGAGGTGGCCACCGCGCGATCGCGCAGCGGCAGTGCGAGACAGGCCGCGACCGCCGAGCCGGGCTCGGGTGTCTGGATCCCCACCCGCCACCGCTGGCCCGGGGCGGCCATTCCCTGCGCGCGCACCTCGCCGCCGATCTCCACGATGTGGTTGCTCGCGCCGTGGCGCAGCAACAACGCGCTGAGCGCATCGACGGCGTGACCCTTGGCGATCGCATCCAGGCCGAGCTCGAGGTCGGCCCGCGCCTTGACCACCGTGCCCGCCGCGAGGTCGAGCTCGAGCTGGTCGAAGCCGACCCGCAAGCGCGCCGCGGCGAGCCGGTCCGCCGCCGGAGGCTCGGGATGCCGGGCGTCGGGGCCGAACCCCCACAGCCGCACCAGGGGGCCGACGCTGGGATCGAAGGCCCCGCCGCTCGCGCGGTGGATCCGCGCCGCGCGTGCGAGCACGTCGATCAGCTCGCGCGACACCGGCAGCGGCGCGCCGGCGCCGTGCGCATTGAGCCCAGCGAGCTCCGAGTCGTCGCGCCAGACCGAGAACACCGCATCGAGCCGCTCCAGCTCGGCTTCGAGCGCCGCCTGCAGTCGCTCGCGCGGCGCCGGGGCGGGTCCGGCGACCGCAACGTGCCAGGTGGTGCCGAAGGCGCGCCCCTGCAGCCGCAGCGGCTCGGTGAGCGCACCGCTGGTGCCGCCGGAGATATGCGCCACCGCGACCACCCCGCAGCCGACGAGCAACAGCAGCCCCAGTTCGACCCCCGGCGCGAGCCGACGGCGCGCAGACGGTTCAGCTGCCGAAATCATCGTACATAATGTTTTCCGGCTCGACGCCGAGATCGTAGAGCATCTTGGTCGTCGCCTGGATCATCATCGGCGGACCGCAGAGGTAGTATTCGATCTCCTCCGGCGCTTCGTGATCCTTGAGGTAGCGTTCGTACAGCACCTGGTGGATGAACCCGGTCGGACCGTCCCACTCGTCCTCCGGCTGCGGCTCGGACAGGGCCAGGGTCCAGGAGAAATTCTCGTGCTCCTCGGCCAGCTGGTCGAACTCCTCGACGTAGAACGCTTCGCTCAGGCTGCGTGCGCCGTACCAGAAGGTGACCCGGCGATCGGTCTGGATGCGCTTGAACTGGTCGAAGATGTGCGAGCGCATCGGGGCCATGCCGGCGCCGCCGCCGATGAAACACATCTCGTTCGCCGTCTCGCGGGCGAAGAACTCGCCGAAAGGTCCGGCGATGGTCACCTCGTCACCGGGCCTGAGGTGGAAGATGTACGAGGACATCGCCCCCGGCGGCAGGCCGCGCGCGCCGCGCGGCGGGGTGGCGATGCGCACGTTGAGCTTGATGATCCCCCGCTCCTCGGGGTAGTTGGCCATCGAGTAGGCCCGGACCAGCGGCTCCTTGACCTCGCTGGCAAGCTCGAACAGCCCGAAGCGCTCCCAGTCGTCGCGGAAGCGCGCGTCGATGTCGATCTCGCCGAAGCGCACCGCGTGGGCCGGGGCCTCGATCTGGATGTAGCCGCCCGCGCGGAAGGGGACCGATTCGCCCTCCGGCAAGGCGAGCACCAGCTCCTTGATGAAAGTGGCCACGTTGCGGTTGGAGACGACGGTGCAGGTCCAGCGCCGCACGTCGAATACCTCCGGCGGCACCTCGATGCCCAGGTCCTGCTTGACCTTGACCTGACAGGAGAGGCGCCAGCCCTCGCGCAACTCGCGGCGCGAGAAGTGGTTCTCCTCGACCGGCAACGCGCTGCCGCCGCCCCGGTTGACCTTGCAGCGGCACACGCCGCAGGTGCCGCGCCCGCCACAGGCCGAGGGCAGGTAGATGTCCTCGGCCATCAGCGTGCGCAGCAGGCTGTTGCCGGCGGGTACGGTACGGCTCTGCTCCTCATCGTCGTTGATGGTCAGGCACACCGGCCCCGACGGCACCAGCAGCCGCTTGGCCAGCATCAGCACCCCCACCAACGCGAGGATGACCAGGCTGAACATGGCCACGCCGAGCAGCACCGTGGTCATAGCTGGATCCCGCTGAAGGCCATGAAGGCCACGGCCATGATCCCGGTGGTGATGAAGGCGATCGGCAGGCCCTTGAGCCCGTCGGGGATGTCGTTGTAGCGCAGGCGCTCGCGGATCGCCGCGAGCAGGACCACCGCCAGCAACCAGCCGATGCCGGCGCTCAGGCCGAAGACCACGCTCTCACCGAAGGCCTGGTCGCGCTCGACCATGAACAGCGAGGTGCCGAGGATGGCGCAGTTGACCGCGATCAACGGCAGGAACACGCCCAGCGCCGTGTAGAGCGCGGGCACGAAGCGATCGAGCACCATCTCGACCACCTGCACCGCCGCGGCAATGGTGCCGATGTAGGTCAGGTAGCCGAGGAAGGACAGATCGACATCAGCGAGGTCGGCACTGAGCCAGCTCAGGGCGCCGGGCGCGAGCAGATAGTGGTAGATGAGGTTGTTCAACGGCACGGTGATCGTCAGCACCACCGTGACCGCGAGGCCGAGGCCGATGGCGGTCGAAACACGGCGCGAGACCGCGAGGTAGGAGCACATACCCAGGAAATAACCGAGGGCCATGTTCTCGATGAAGATCGCCTTGATTGCGAGGCCGAGGTAGTGCTCCATCACCCGTCCTCCTGCTGCTCCGGCTTGAGCGTACGCATGACCCAGATGATCCCGGCGATGATGAAGAAGGCCGCCGGCGGCAGGAGCATCAGGTTGATCGGCACGTACCAGCCGTCGTCCTTGACCAGGGGCATGATCACCACCCCCAGCAAACGCCCGCTGCCGAAGAATTCGCGCACGCTGGCGGTGATCAGCAGGATCAGGCTGTAGCCCAGGCCGTTGCCGATGCCGTCGAGCAAGCTGGCCACCGGTCCGTGGGTCATGGCGAAGCCCTCGGCCCGGCCCATGACGATGCAGTTGGTGATGATCAAGCCGACGAACACCGACAGCTGCCGGCTCATCTCGAA
>JBEPXK010000514.1:0-3374 GCA_041641915.1 Planctomycetota bacterium | reverse complement strand
GGTGCTGCCGTTGACCGGCGCGGTGCTGGTGGAGATCCCGGCCCGCGATCCGACCGACCTCGATGCCGCGGCGAGCCGACTGGCTGCGCTGCCCCAGATCGCTGGCATCGATCGCGATTACGTCGTCTACCCGACGCTCGAGCCCGACGATCCCCGTTACACCGACGGCAGCCTGTGGGGTCTGCACAACACCGGCCAGGACGACGGCACCGCCGACGCCGACATCGACGCCCCCGAGGCCTGGGACATCACTACCGGCAGCGAGGAGATCGTCATCGGCGTGATCGACACCGGCATCCAGGTCGATCACCCCGATCTGGCGGCGAACATCTGGACCAACCCCGATGAGATCGCCGGCAACGGCATCGACGATGACGGCAACGGTTACGTCGACGACATCCACGGCTGGGACTTCATCGACGAGGACAACGATCCGCAGGACGACCACAACCACGGCACGCACGTCGCCGGCACCATCGGCGCCAGCGGCAACGACGGCACGGCCCTGGTCGGAGTCGCGTGGACAGTACGGATGATGGCCCTGAAATTCATGGGGCCCAACGGCGGACTGAC
This sequence comes from Planctomycetota bacterium, assembly GCA_041641915.1. Classification (GTDB taxonomy): domain Bacteria; phylum Planctomycetota; class UBA11346; order UBA11346; family UBA11346; genus SLQH01. The sequence goes on along the minus strand of JBEPXK010000514.1, from coordinate 2,801 downwards.
CAGCGACGCCGCCGAGGCGGTCGCTTATGCCACCCAGATGGGCGCCCTGGCGACCAACAACTCCTGGGGTGGTGGCGGCTTCAACCAGACCTTGTACGACGCCATCGGCGCGGCCAATGATGCCGGCACCCTGTTCGTCGCCGCGGCCGGCAACAGCGGCGGCGACTCGGATGTCAAGGCGATGTACCCGGCCGCCTACGATCACGACTGCATCATCTCGGTGGCGGCCAGCGACCGCAACGACGAGCTGGCCTACTTCTCTAATTACGGCAAGACCACGGTCGACCTCGCGGCACCCGGGGTCGCCATCCTGTCGAGCAAGCCGACCGATGACTACGCCACCTGGAACGGCACCTCGATGGCGACGCCGCACGTCACCGGTGCCGCCGCCCTGCTCAAGTCCCTGGATCCGCAGATGCCGATGGACATCTGCAAGCGCCTGCTGCTGGACAACGTCGACGTCATCGCCGATTTCGACGGGCTGATGACCACCGGCGGCCGACTCAACGCGCACGCCGCGCTGCAGGCGGTGGTTCAGGATCCCTTCCTCGGTATCGGCTGGGTCGCCATCGACGATGACGACGCCGACGACAGCGTCGGTAACGGCAACGGCTTCATCGAGCCCAGCGAGGTCATCGGTATCGAGGTCGACATCGCCAATTTCGGCGACGATCCGGTCAACGCCCTGGCGGTCACCATCGCCGTCGACGATCCCTACGTGACGGTGGACCGCGATGGGCGCGTGCACGGCGCATTGGCCGCACACGACCGGGTGGTGCTGGCAGAGGCGGGGCTGCTGGCCATCGCCGCCGATTGCCCGAACCATCATCAATTCACCGTCACCGTCACGGTGACCTGCGCTGCGGGGACGCTGACCATCGACGAGACCCTGGAGGTCTACCATCCGCGCCTGCTCTCCGGCGTGGTCTACCTCGATGACAGCCCGTACAACGGCGCCGAGGTGCATTACCAGGGCGCGTTGAGCGGCGTGCTTGCGGTCGACGATGCTGGCGCCTTCGCGCTCACGCTCCCCGACGTGGCGCTTTCGGTGTATGCCGATCACGCCGATGCCAATGCCGTCACCGCGACCCAGGACCTGGCCGCGGGCGCCAACACCGAGGACCTGCGCTTCGACTTCGTCAGCGCGACGATCTCCGGCACGGTCACCGATGCGGCGACCGGGGATCCCCTCGACGACGTCTCCGTCAGCGCCTACGACTGGACCACCACCGGAACCAAGCATGGTTCTCTGACCGATGTCACCGACGCAGACGGCGCCTATCATCTGAACATGATCGTCGGCGAGGACTGGACCGGCGCCTGGCGTGTGGACGCGACGCACAACAATCGCTGGCTGAATTACCTCCAGTACAACGCCGCGAGCACCGTTGCCGCCCCGCCTGACGCAACGCATGACATCAGCCTCGAGCGCCTCGGCATCGCCTTCGCGGACGAGTTCCTCACCATCGCGGTCGCGGCCGGCGAAACGCGCAGCGTCGAGATCGACCTGCACAACGTCGGTTCGGTCGAGAACACCTTTCTCGTCGCGCCCGAGTTGACGCCCTACCGCCTCGAGGCCTCCTACGCCGGTGATCCGCTGTCCACCACCTGGAACAGCATCTCCGACAGCGGCACGCCGTTGCATGACGCGTTCCGCGGCAACAACGGCGTGCAGACCCTGGAGGTTGAACTGCCATTTTCGATGCCGTTCTTCGGCCGCGATCAGGACACCATCTACATCAACGAGGACGGGTACATCACCTTCGACCCGATGAGCGAGGACGAGGTCGCGTCCAACACCTACGACATGCCCAATTTCTTCCGGCCGACCTCGTGCGTGGCCTTCGCCAATAGCTGGCTCAGCCTCACCGACAAGGGCGACGTCTACACCGAGCAGATCGACGACGATACCTTCGTCATCGAGTTCAACGGCGTGCCGCGCCTCACCGACGCCGATGAGCTCACCACCGTCCAACTCCATCTCGAGCGCGACGGCGATTGCCTGATCCACTGGCGCCGACTCGACGACGTCAAGTCCCTATCGGTCGGCCTGCAGGACCAATCCTGCATGCAGGGCGCGACCCTGTTCTACAACTTCGACGACGAGTCGCGCACCTACCTGCGCGGCGCAACCGGACGCATCGTCTACCTGCCCGGCGAAGGCGATCATGCGCAGACCTGGGCCCGGGTCGATCCGCAGGACGGCAGTCTGGCAGTCGGGGCGACCACGACGCTCACCGTCACCGTCGACGCCACCCACCTGGAGCCCGGCAGCTACGATACGCGCCTGCGGGCCCGCGCGATCGACGACTTTTCGAGTCCGGTCTACGAGTACATCGCCATTCCCCTGCGCATGCAGGTGGTCGAGGCCACCGGTGCACCGGTGGCGCATGCCGGCGACGACGGCCGCGCCGTGGTCGGCCAGACCGGCCACCTGGATGCGGGGCGTTCGGTGCCGGCCGCGGCGGGCGACACGCTCACCTACCAGTGGCGCCAGGTCTCCGGCCCGATCGCCGTCGTCCTGCAGGATGCCAACCAGTGCGCCGCCAGCTTCACCACGCCACGGCACCTGCGGGCCATCGGCGACTACACCTTCGAGGTGTCGGTCAGCGACGGCGCGGCGACCACCAGCGACACCGTCCTCATCAAGGTCGTGGGCGAGAACGTGGCCCTTGGTAGCGCGGTGCAGTCCAACCAGTACAAGTTCTTCGGCGACCAGACTCCCGACAAGATCGTCGACGGTCTCAAGCGCCCGGCACCACGCACCCACCCCGAGTGCACCACGCTCTACTGCATGGAGC
>JBEPXK010000513.1:0-3375 GCA_041641915.1 Planctomycetota bacterium | reverse complement strand
CGCCCGGGGCGCGCGGAACGTCCGGGACGCCGCCAGAGCCGCGCCCCGCAAGCTCCGACCGGGCGGCGCAAACTGCTGGTCGTCGGCGCCGTGGTGCTGGGCCTGGCCCTGCTCGGCGGCGGCATGCTCCTCGCCGGCCCCGATGATGCGCAGGGCAGCAGACGAACCGCGCCGGCACGGGATGCGCACTCGCAGGAACCCCCGTCCCCCACACCAGCGCAACCACAGGACACACCGCAACGCGAACCGGACCCGGCACCCGCGCGCGCGCAGACACCGAGCGATCCCGATACCGTGCAGCAACCCGCTCGGCCAGACCGGCGCTCCCCGCCGCCGGCGGCGATCGCCCGGGCCCGACGGGAACTCCAACGCCGTCGCGCCAGTGGTGAGTACGACGCCGCGCTCCTACTGATCGACAAGCTGCCCCCACGGCTGCGCGCGAGCGAACCGACCTTCTGGCGCGCGTCGCGGCAGGCCATCGAGCGCGAGGCCACCACCAGGCTCGACGCACTCCTGGAGACAGCCCGCGCCGCGGCCAGCGCCCGGAACTGGACGGCGATGGAGCAGTCCCTCGACGAGCTGACTGCGGTCCCCTTCGCCGCCGGCCTGCGCGAACGCGAGGGCCAGATCAGCGCGCTGCGCGAGGAGGCCCGACGCGCACGCGCGGCCCGGGCGGCCGAACGATCGCGGGTGGTCGACGCGGCGATGGAACATTACTGGCGCGAGCTCGACCAGGGCAAGCCCATCGCCGCACGCACGGCCGCGGCCGGGGCGATCGAGCGCCTCGGCGAACCGGTAGCGCCGCTGCAAGCGGCGCTCGGTGTGAGCGAGGCGCAGATCGAGCGCCGCGAACAGATCATCGCCGCAGCCGAGACCGCCACCGATGCGGTCGCCATCGCGGTGGGCGATCAACGCCGCAGCGGCACCTACGCCACGCACGATGAGGAGTATCTGCGCCTGAGCCGCGAGATCCCGGGCGGCAGCATGGGTCTGGCGGTACCGCTCGAGGACATCACCCTGCATGCGCACCAGGCCGGGCTCGAACCCTGGGACCCGCAGGAACCGGACGCCCTGATCGCCGCGACCCACTCTGCGCTCCGCAACCAGGAATTCGAACTCGCTCGAGGCTGGCTGAACGCAGCCAGCGGACATCCGCTCGCCGGGGCCCTGCGTGCCCGCCTCGCCGAGCTCGCCCCCGCACAGCCGGAACCGCCCGCGGTCGCCGTCGCCGAACCCGAGCCGGAGCCGGGAACGCCCGTCGAGGAGCCGGTCCCCACCGACGACGGCGCGACCCGGGTCGACGTCGTGCGCCAGCCGGGCATGGCGGTGCGCCGTCTCACCCCCGGCACCAGCGTGACCACCGACCGCAACCTGCCGCCGCATCGGCTGCCGGAACCGTTGCGCGACCTCGATCTGCTGGCGGTCCGTTCGGGGACCAAACACGCGGTTTCCTGCCGCGCGCCCGACGGTGGCACGGTCTATCTGTTCACGGTGGTCCCCCTCGCCTTCCACGGCGGCATTCCCGGAGCCGAGAAGCGGCTGTGGACCCGACGCAGCGACCTGGACATGCGTCTCAAGTCCCCCGTCCCCCTCCGTCTGCACGCCTACGAACGCGCACTCGCACCGGACGAGGGCTTCACCTACAAGACCACCGGCATGATGGGCGAGATCCTGCTCGCCGCCCCCACGATCGCGTTGCGGTGAGCCGAACGCGCGACTGAGGAACAACGGTGAACCCTCGTTGAGTGCCGTCGCCTGGGGCGCGCGCACGTACCCTGGGCGTAGAGCCGCGCCGGACAGGCGCTGGCCCCCCACCGGCAACCATCATCCGAACGCGTGGATTTGCGCGCTGCCATCGGGCCTGCTACGATCGCAGCTCCAAAGACAAAGCGCCAAGCAGCGGAGGTATTCCCATGGACGATGTGCTCCTGATCACCTGGCACGGCATCCACGAACTGGACATCTTCCCCGGCCTGCCAGACACCGGCGGCCAGAACATCTACGTCCAGAACATGGCCCAGCAGATCCACGACCTCTACGATTGCCGGGTGACCATCCTCAACCGCGGCGGTTTCGTCCACCCCTATACCGAACGCATGCGTGAAGGCACCACCAAGGACCCCGATCGCGAGCTCTACGTCATGCACGTCGCCGACGACGTCCAGGCCTTCATGCGCAAGGAATACCTCACCGGCGCGTTGATCGAATCGGCGGTCGACCCGATCCTCAAGAACTTCCCGCGCGACTACCGCCCGGACCTGATCGTCTCCCACTTCTGGGACGGCGGTCTGATGGGCGCGATGCTGTGCGAGCACTTCCCCGACGCGGTCCACATCTGGGTGCCGCACGAACCGGTGGGCATGAAGAAGGCACCGCTGACCCCGGCGCAGCAGGAGCACCACAGCATCTTCATCCGCGAGCGCTACGAGGAGCGCGTGCTTGATCAGGTCGACCTGGTCGGCTCGACCTCCAAGCTGGTGCGCGAGGATCTGGTCGATGCCCACAGCCGCGACTGGACCGACAAACTGATCGATATCTTCCCCGGCGTCGACACCGAGCGCTTCTCGCCCCTGGAATACGACCAGATCTCGGGCCGGGCCGCACGGCGCCACGCCGAGTACCTCAACCTGCCGGCCGAGCTGTTCAAACGGCCGCACATCTGCGAATTCGGCCGGTCCGACGTGCTCAAGGACAAGGACAAGGCGGTCGAGGCCTTCGCCCTGGTGGCCCAGGAGACCGACGACATCAACATGTTCCTCAACCTCGACGAGAAGATGGAACCGGGCGTGGCCCAGCGGATCCATTCGATCATCGAAGCCGAGGACCTCAGCGACCGCATCACCATCTTCAGCCCGCGCGACCTGCCGCAGAGCGGCGCCGGCAGCCAGATCCTGCCCAACATCATCAAGACGGCCAAGGTCTTCCTGACCATGTCGGTGATGGAGGGCTTCGGCATGGCCGCCTGCGAGGCCGCGGCCAGCGGCATCCCGGTGGTCGGCACCGAGCACATCCCGGTGGTCACCGACACCATCGTTCCGAACGGCGGCGGCACCGCCGTGCGCGGCAAGGACATCCGCGCCGCCGCCGACGCGGTGCTCAAGTACCTCGAGCTCGACGATGACGCCTGGCAGGAGGTCGCCGACAAGGCCTACGGCTCGGTCATCCCCCGCTACACCTGGGACAACATCGTCGTCGAGATGTTTACCCAGATGAAATCCAAGGGCTTCGACCTGCTGACCTCGCAAGAATTCTGATAACGACTCAGGGGCTTCGCCCCTACGGTCCATTCGCAAGCGAATGGACCTACCCCTCTGGCTTTGTCGGGATTCCCATGGATCGGCATCGCCGATCCATGGGTGGGCGGATCGGCTACGC
>JBEPXK010000512.1:0-3384 GCA_041641915.1 Planctomycetota bacterium | reverse complement strand
GCCCGGGTTCGATCACCCGGGCGCGCGCAACCTCAGTGGCGCTCGCCGCCGATGGCGTAGGCGCTGACGCCGTGTTCGCCCAGGTCGAGGCCTTCCTCTTCTTCTTCTTCGCTGACGCGGATGCCCATGGCGGCCTTGAGGATCAGCCAGAACACCAGCGCGGCCGGGAAGCAGAACGCGGCGTAGGCCAGCACGGTCACCAGCTGGGTGCCGAAGGGCTGCGGATCGTGCATCAGCCCGGGGATGCCGCAGAACAGCGTGCCGAGGATGCCGCAGACCAGGTGTACCGAGAGGGCGCCGACCGGATCATCGAGCTTGAGCGCGTCGAACAGCAGCACGGCGAAGTAGACCGCGAGGCCGCAGATGATGCCGATGATGAAGGCGCCGGGGAGCGAGGCGATGTCGGCGTTGGCGGTGATGCCGACCAGGCCGGCGAGGATACCGTTGAGCGCCATCGACAGGTCGGGCTTCTTGCCATGGAACCAGCTGACCAGGCCGGCGGTCACACCGCCGAGCGCAGCGGCGATGCTGGTGGTCACGCAGACGTAGGCGATGGAGGCCGGGTCGGCGCTGAGCACCGAGCCGCCGTTGAAGCCGAACCAGCCGAACCACAGCAGGAACACGCCGACCGCCGCCAGGGGCAGGTTGGAGGGCAGGATCGCGCGGACCTCGCCATTCGGGCCGTATTTGCCCTTGCGCGCACCGAGGACGATGATGCCGGCCAGGCCGCCCCAGCCGCCGACGCTGTGGACCAGGGTCGAGCCGGCGAAGTCTTTGGCGCTGCCGAGGGCGCCCCCGCCCCAGACCCAAGAGCCGGCGATGGGGTAGACGATGCCGACGTAGAACACGGTGAAGATGAGGAAGGCGCTGAGCTTGATCCGCTCGGCGACGCAGCCGGAGACGATGGTCATCGCGGTGGCGGCGAACATGCCCTGGAACAGGAAGTCGGTGTAGACCGGATAGGAGGGATTGTAGTCGCGGCCCATGTGCGCGGCGCCCTTTTCCCAGCCCGGGATGCCGAAGCCGTCGAAGCCGGCGAAGCCGAGCCATTTGCCGATGAGCCAGTCCCCATCACCGGGGTACATCAGGTTGAAGCCCCACAGGCAGTAGAGCGCGAGCCCGATGGTCGGGACCATGGTGTTCTTGAACAGGATATTGACTGTGTTCTTCGATTGGCACAGCCCCGACTCCAGCGTGGCGAAGCCGAGGTGCATGATGAACACCAGGAAGGCAGCGATGAGGATCCACAGGTTGTGGACCAGGAACTCGAGATCGAGCGCGGTGACCACCTCCGGGCCGTCGTCGGTCGGCTTGATCAGCGCATCGGCCGAGGCGACCGTGGCCGTGGGCGCCGCGACGGCCTCGCCCGCCTCGGTGGGCGCTGCGTCTTCCGTTGGCGCCGGCATCGCGGTATCGGTGGCCGTATCCGGCGCGGGTGTGGTGTCGGCCGCCCAGGCGGCTTGGCCGACACCCATGAGCAAAGCCAGCGCGGCGAGTGTGGTGGTGAGGAAGCGTCGCATGCAGGGTCCCCCCGGTCAGGACATGGATTGTGAGAAAACGATGAGGATCAGCCCCGTGCCGATCTCGCTGTTCTTAACAAAGAGCAGGCCAAGCCGACAGAATTGGCGCGAATTGCTGTAAGATACGTGAGCGTAGTCACTTGTGCGCAGGCCGGCTCCAGGCGGTGCCGCTCGCGGATCGAGCAGATTGCGTCCACGCTCACAATCTGCTGTACGATCGCGCAGAAATGATGCAGTCCGGGATCGCCCTTGCGCTGGGGATGGCGGACGGCGAGGGGGGGCGTGCAGTCATCGACCGGATCGCCATCGGTTCTCGGTTCTCGCTTCTCGCTTCTCGCTTCTCGCTTCTCGCTTCTCGCTTCTCGCTTCTCGGTTCTCGGTTCTCGCTTCTCGCTTCTCGCTTCTCGGTTCTCGCATCTCGCATCTCGCATCTCGCATCTCGCATCTCGCATCTCGCATCTCGCATCTCGCATCTCGCATCTCGCATCTCGCATCTCGCATCTCGCATCTCGCATCTCGACTGGGCGTCCACCGGTCCGGTCCGGTCCGGCCCGAACCGGCACTTGCCCCATCCCCTTCGAGGCTCGAGACTCCCGCCCATGGACAGTCAGCCTCCCTACGATTTCGCGACCATTCCGCCCCACCCCCAACTGGTGGCCAATTACGCCCGCTTCGACGTCCGTTTCGTCAGCGGCGAGGGCTGCTGGCTGGTCGACGATCGCGGTCGGCGCTTCCTCGATTGCCTCTCCGGCATCGCGGTCAATGCGCTCGGGCACCGGCATCCCGGCCTGACCCGGGCGATCTGCGCCCAGGCCGAGCAGCTGCTCCATACCTCCAATCTGTTCCACATCGGGCCGCAGGAGCAGCTCGCCGAGCGCATCTGCGCCAACTGTTTCGGCGAGCAGGTCTACTTCTGCAACTCTGGCGCCGAGGCCAACGAGAGCGCGCTCAAGCTGGTGCGCTTGTGGGGCAACAAGCGCCATGCGGGCAGCAAGACCCGGGTGATCGCTGCCGAGGGCTCGTTCCACGGTCGGACCATGGGTGCGCTCTCGCTGACCGGCAACCCGGCGCATCAGGCCGGCTTCGAGCCGCTACTGCCGGTCGACTTCGTCCGCTACGGCGACGGCGAGGCCTTGAAGCAGGCCATGGGTCCGGACGTGGCCGGGGTCTTCCTCGAGCCGATGCAGGGGGAGAGCGGTGTCAATCCGGCCCCGGCCGGCTACCTCGCCACGGCCCGCGAGCTCTGCGACGCCAACGGCAGCCTGCTCTGCTTCGACGAGGTCCAGGTCGGTACCGGTCGCACCGGGCGGATGTACTGCCATCAGTGGGACGGCGTCGCACCGGATTGCATGACCCTGGCCAAGGCGCTTGGCGGTGGCGTGCCGATCGGCGCGCTGGTCACCGCGGGTGAACTCGGCGCGCTGCTCGCGCCGGGCACCCACGCCTCGACCTTCGGCGGCAACCACCTCGCCTGCGCCGCCGGCGTGGCGGTGATGGATGCCATCGCCGCCCCCGGCTTCCTCGACGCCGTCGCCGCGCGCGGCGCACGGTTGATGCAGGGCCTGCGCGAGCTCTTCGGCGATCGCGCGCTCGACGTCCGCGGCCGCGGCCTGCTCGTCGGCGTTCAGTTGCCGGACAGCCCCAAGCCGCTGATGAGCGCCTGTCTGCGTCAGGGCCTGGTCTGCGGTCTGGCCGGCGGCAACGTGCTGCGACTCGCCCCGCCGCTGGTGATCGACGACGCCGAGATCGACGCGTTGCTCGGTCGGCTGGCGGCGGCCCTGGAGGGGGGCGGCTGACCAAGGTGGGCCTCCGCCCACAACCCACGGGTTGCGCATAGGGCTCCGGCCCACCTTTCTGCTCTTCC
>JBEPXK010000511.1:0-3392 GCA_041641915.1 Planctomycetota bacterium | reverse complement strand
ATGGCCGTCTTGTCCAGGCCATAGGTCACCCGTTTGGCATGCAGCGCTTTGCGCAGGATGTCGAGGTCGATGTGGTGCTGGTGCAGGTGGAGCGTGGCCTCCATCTCCTCGCCATCGAGCTCCAAACGCAGGCTGCGCGCCTGCGCCGCCACCGGGCGCCCGAAAACGTTGCGTTGCGGGCGCCCGGCCTCATCGACCAACGCCTGCGCCACCACCAAGCGCCGCTCGTGCGCCTCCGGACGGCCGGCCGCTTCGAGCGCGGTCTGGTCGACCCCGGCGCAGACCCCCATCTCCTTGAGGATCTTGCGCAGCAGCGCCGGCGGGATCGCCACCCCGCCGGGCAGGAACAGCACCGCGCTCAGCCCGTCCGGTCCGACCTGGACCACCTTGCGGATCAGCGCTTCGAGTCGCCCCCGACCCTGACTGCGCGCCGCGGCGGCGGCGCCGCGCTTGGAAGCGGTCGGACCGTCGAGGCCGCTCGGCGCCCCAGCCCCGTCGTTCGCCCCCGCCTCCTGGCGCCGCAACAGGTGGGTGCCTTTGGCCTGACGCGCCAGCTGCCGGCGCGTCGCCCGCGGGGATTCCGCTTCGTGTTTCTGCTTGGGATCAGGCGCCATGGTGGAGGTATGGCAATTTTACCCCGACAGCTCGGTACGACCATCGAAAACAGCACTGGCCGGTACGCATTATCGCATCAACTGCGGGGATGATGCGTGCACATCTGCATGGCGCTTAGTGCCTCGATTGCTTGTGACAGCGACAAAAAGCAACGTTTTGAAAGAGGCGCTGTCACAAGCCGTCGAGGCACAGGGGGTTCGGGGGACGAAGTCCCCTGATGAAAGAGCGGAAAGGTGGGCCGGAGCCCTATGCTCAACCCTTGGGTTGTGTGCGGAGGCCCACCTTGGTGGCTGGACCGGGTCATGGCCGATGGCAGGCTTCAACCCGTGCCCATTATCGCCTGCACCGCCGCCACCACCCCCGACGAGCGCGAACGCGTGGCCGACCGCTGCGGTCCGCAGTGGGAGGTGCGCGACTACCACGGCAAACGCGCGGAGCTGCGGCGCGACGGCGCCGGAGTGGCGATCGTCTACGGCACCCTCGACCCCGAGACCTTCGCCGCCCTGCCCGACCTGGAGTGGATCCAACAACACTTCGCCGGGGTCGAGGGGCTGCTGTTCCCCGAACTCGTCGCATCGCCGGTACTGGTGACCAACGTCCGCGGCGCCTACGCCACGCTGATGGCCGAACACGTGCTCGCCGGTCTCCTCCACTTCGCCCGCGACCTGCCACGCCATCGCGCGCGCCGCGACTGGGGGCGGCAGCGTGACGACATCGATCCGGTCCAGCTCGCCGGCAGCGCGGTGTGCGTGCTCGGCGCCGGCAGCATCGGCCGCACCCTGTGCCCCCAGCTCGCCGCACTCGGAATGGACGTATTGGCGGTCAAACGGCGCATCGAACCGGTGCCCGGCGCGACCTGGGTCAGCGATCTGGCCGGCATGCGCCCCTACCTCGCCCAGTGCAGCCATGTGGTGGTGCTGCTGCCGCAGACGCCGGCGACCGAACAGGTTGTGGATGCCGCTTTCCTCGCCGCCCTCGCTCCTGGCGGCATCCTGGTCAACGTCAGCCGGGGCGGACCGGTCGACACCGCGGCGCTGCTCGCGGCCCTCGACGCCGGACGCCTGCGCGGCGCGCTGCTCGACAGCACCCAGCCGGAACCGCCGCCGGCCGATTCGCCGCTGTGGGACCACCCGCGGGTACTGCTCACCGGCCACCGGAGCTGCATCGGCGGCGAGCCGGAGGTCCCCCCCTTCGATCTGTTCATCGACAACCTCGCGCTCTGGCTCGACGGCGACCGGCAGGCGCTGGCCTGCATGGTCGACAAGGCGCGCGGCTACTGACGCCTGCTGCGCGCCTTGCGTCGTGCGGCCGCAACGGTGCAATCGCATGCGCCCACCGCTGGAAAGGACCCTCATGTCCCGTCTGCTGCTCGCCCTGCTCGCCTGCCTGCTGCCAGCCCTGACCGCTTGCGCCGACGGTGCGCAGCCCGCTCCCGACGCCGTCGAGGTCACCGAACCAGCCGCGGCCCAGAGCGATGCCCCGGCCGCTGGATTGCGCGAACTCGCCCGCGGTCAGCACAGTCGTTACGCCGAGGGCCGCGGCTCGCAGGTCCTGGTGTTGCGCACCGAACAGGAGTTCGCCGCCTTCTGGCGCAAGCACACCGGCGACGATGAGCAGGCGATGCCGACGGTCGACTTCTCCAGCGAGCTGGTCATCGCCGCGATCGACCAGCAACGCACCTCAGGGGGGTACGCCGTCACGGTCGATGCGGTCGAACTGCGCGCGGCTACCATCACCGGCATCACCGTGGCCACCCGCCATCCCGGCCCGCGCAGCATGACCACCAGCGTGATGACGCGGCCCTACCACATCGTCGCCCATCCCCGCCCCGACGAGCGGTGAGCGACCGGGTGGCACGGCCGGAGCTGCATCAACACGACCTCTCGCGCGAGGCCGCAACCATGATCGTCGCCGCAGCTGGCATCCGCCCGGGTGAATGCGTGGTCGAGCCCGGCGCCGGCACCGGCGCGCTGACCGCGGCGCTGCTCGCGGCCGGTGCCACGGTGCAGGCGGTGGAGATCGACCCGCGTCGCCTGACCGCGCTCGAGCAGCGTTTCGCCGCGGCCTGTACCGCCGGCCGGTTGCGTCTGCTCCCGCTCGACCTGCGGCGCATCGCGGCGCCCCATGCCGGGCCGTGGCGCCTGGTCGGCAATCCGCCATTCAACTGCACCGCCCCGCTGCTGCGCCACCTGCTGCTCGACGAACTCGACGGCCCGCGCCCGCAGGCGATCGACCTGGTGCTGCAGCAACAGGCCGGGCGCAAGTGGACCGGGATGCCGGGTGCCCAGACCCGTTCGAGCGTGCTCGCCCGTTGCTGCGGCGAACCGCGCATCGGGCGCCGCCTGCCACGCGGCGCGACCACGCCCCCGAGCCACGTCCCACTGGCCCTGTGGCACTGGCGCGGCGATCCGGCCGCACCGGAACCCGCGCGTTGCCGGGCCCTCGACCGCCTGTGCGAACGCGGCTTCGCCGGACCACACAGCGTGCGCGGCGCGTTGCGCAGCGTCAGCACCCCGGCGATCCTCAAACGCCAGGCCGCCGCCCACGGCTGGGATCCCGCCGCCCACCCACGCACTCTCGAACCGGCAGCCTGGATCGCATTGGCCGATTTCCTCGACCAGCTGGGCAAGATCTGAGCCCAGGCCACCGCTCGGAACCGCGAGAAGCGACCTGCGAGAAGCGACCTGCGAGAAGCGACCTGCGAGAAGCGACCTGCGAGAAGCGACCTGCGAGAAGCGACCTGCGAGAAGCGACCTGCGAGAAGCGACCTGCGAGAA
>JBEPXK010000510.1:0-3405 GCA_041641915.1 Planctomycetota bacterium | reverse complement strand
GCGCCAGGAAGTGGATGGCGTAGTCCACCGCCAGGCCCAGGCTGAGCGAGGACAGCACGGCCGTGGGCATGTCGTAGTCCTTACCCACCCAGCCGACGATGCCGTAGATCGTCACCACGGTGACCGTGAGCGGCACCATCGCCAGCAGGCCCCACGCGGGCGAGCGGAACAGCACCATCACCAGCACCAGCACCACCGCGAAGGAGCCCAGGAGCGCCTCCGCCATACCGGTCACCATCTTCTCCTGCCAGATCAGGTTGATGTAGGTGAGGCCGAACCAGGTTTTCTCCATGGCCATCGGCGGCGGGTTGTCGGCCATGTAGGCGTCGACCGCCTGGACGACGCTTTCCATGTCCTTGTTGTCGCCGCTGTTGAGCTGCAGCCACAGGTTCGCCCGGTCGTAGTCGGTGGTGACGAAGTTCCAGACGGTGTCCGGGTCGTGGCTGTTCTCGTAGGTCAGGATGGTCTGGGCGACCGCCTGCGGGCTGTCGGGGATGCGGAAGGCGTCCTGGCTGCCCAGGAGCTCGCGGTGGACCGTCTTGATGATGTCCGGCAGGGCGGCGACCTTGCCGACCGTCGGTACCTCCTGCTCCAGGTGCTGCTGCAGGCCGGCGATCCAGCGCAGCGTTTCAGGCTGCTTGAACGGCTGGTCGCCCGCATCCGCGCCCGCAGCAGGCTGGAACTGCAGATAGGCCATGTAGCTGCCGGCGAAGTGGTCGTTGATCACCCGGTCGGCCACGCGGATCTCGTGGCTGCTCTCGAACCAGCGGATGGGGTTGTCGTTGACCTCGATCTTGGCGATGCCCCAGACGCTGAGCGCCAGCACCACGGCACTGCCGGCCAGCACCAGCTTGCCGTTCCGCCCGGCGAAGCCGCCCATCGCTCGCAGCCCGCCGGCGAGCGCACCGTGCGGCCGCTCGGCGTCGGCGCTCTCGGCTTCGCCCTTGGCCTTTCGGGCCGTGCCGAACTTGGCCAGCGTCTCCTCGGAGACGAGCATCAGGTAGGCCGGGCGCAGCGTCACCGTGACGAACCAGGCCGCCAGCACGCCGATCGCCACGAACGCGCCGAACACCTGCACCGGCGGGTTCGGGGTCAGCATCAGCGAGGCGAAGCCGGCGGTGGTGGTGAGCGAGGTGAACAGCATCGGCCGCCACAGCTCGTCCATCACCTCGCTGATGATCTCGATCCGCGGCTTGTCCGGGGTGTAGCGGTCGTGGAAGTCCGACAGGATGTGGATGTCGTCGAGGATCGCGATCGGGATGATGAAGATCGGGATCATCGACGACATGATGTGCACGGTGAAGCCGCTCACCACGAGCAGGCTCATGGTGAAGATCACCGCGATCATCGCGGCTGCGATCGAGAAGAGGATCAGCTTCACGTTGCGGAAGAAGTAGAGCAGCAGCAGGAAGACGCAGAGCATCGCCAGCGGCGCGGAGACGCCCATCTGGAAGAACATCTCCGCGCCGAAGCGGTCCTCGGCGACCGGCAGGCCGGTGATGTGGTACTCGGCCCCGGTGTCCTCGAACTGGGCGATCTCCTGGCGCAGCTGCTGCTCGACCGCGTGGCTGATCTTCTTGTGGGTGATCGGGAAGTAGAGGGCGAGCGCCTTGCCGTCTTCGCTGACCAGCGTGCCGCGGTACATCGGGATGTCCTGGGCGCGCTCGCGCACCTGGACTGCGGCCTCCTGGGTCTCCGGCACGCTTTGCATCAGATAGGAGAAGTCGACCGCGCCGATGCCGCTGGTCTCGATGTTGTCGACCTCGCCGGGGGCGATGATGTCCTCCGCGACGACGCGACCCTGCACCGTCTCGCCGTCCACCGTGACGTCGAACTTCAGGCCCTTCGCCGCCTCGGTGAGCTGGTGGACGTTGGCGAGGTCCCGGGGATTGAACACGCCCTCTGCGTGGCTGTCGTTGACCACGCCGACCACGACGTACTCGTCCAGCCCGAAGACCTTCTTCAGGCGGTCGTGGTCGACGCGCACGGGCGCGTCCTCGGCCAACATGTTCTCCGGATCGGTGTCGATCGCCAGCGGTTGCAGGAGCGGTGCGCGCGGGAACACGGTGCCCGCGGCGGCCAGCAGCATCAGCCCCAGCGTCACCGCCAGCACCCCGATGAAATAGCCGCGCCGGTGCGTTGCCGCGTGTTCGGACAGCTTGCGCATGGGCGGCTCTCCCTTCTGCCGTAGCCGGTCTGCCGCGGCTGTTCGCCGTCGGTCGCATTCGCTTCCGCGAATACGTAAGCTTATTCTAATATGCAGTTTCCGTAAATCAATGGTGCAGGCGCTAGGATGACGGCGCGTGTGGGGTAGGCGTCCCGGGCGACCCGCCGCCGCGAGTGGCGCCTGCGACAGACGGTTGCGCCCGACTGAATGTCTCGTGGCGCAGGCTTTTTCGGTTATATGCGAAATGAAGGTTTTAGGCGCCAAGCAGCGCCTGTCGCCGCCGGCGCGCGAGGCAAGCACGCAGGTGACGGGTCATGACGTCCGCAACTACTACCCAGCCGGCGGGAGCCAGCTCGACGTGCCGACCGACGCGGCCGAATGACGGCCCGTCTCAACGGAGCGAGGCAGCCTGCTATCCCGTCTTGCGGCCCAGCCAGCGGCGGGTGCGGGTGCAGTAGGCGCGGTAGGCATCCCCGAACACGTGGGCCAGGTGGACCTCCTCCCGGGCGATCACGTGCCGGTCGGTGACCAGGACGGCCACCGGAACCATCAGCAGCGCCCAGGGCAGGTCGGCCCCGATCGCAAGGCCAGCCGTCAGCAGCGTCAGTGCGACGTACATCGGGTTGCGCGTGTACGCGTACGGCCCGTGCGTGACCAGGTTGCGGGCGGGCGCCCACGGCTCGATCGCGGTGTCGGCCCGGCGAAAGGTGATAAGCGCCCAGAGCGCCACCGCCACAGCGGGCAGGCCGAGCACGCCCGCCAGGAGCCAGCGGACCCAGCCGTCGAACGCGCTCCACGGCATCAGCAGGTCGAGGCCGTAGCCGATCGCGAAAGCCCCGGCATAGATCACCGGCGGCGGCAGCTTGACGTTCGGCTTGTCGGACACTGAGCCTGGTCCCTTCCACACGCGGTCAGTAGTTGAGCGGGATCTCGATCACCGGTGCCGCGGCCGGCAGGGCGAAGGCCGCGGGCTCGAACTCCGGCGGGCCGGAGACCTCGGGGCCGTTGGACAGGCCCCAGCCTTCCGTCGGCATCATCCCGAAAAAGCGGTCGAGTTCGCCGTCGCCGTCTTCGTCGTGATAGGCGATGATCGCGTAGCGCCCGGGGTCGAGGTCGCGGAACCCGACCTCGACCGCGCCGTCGCGGGCCGGTGTGGTGGCGCTGCGCAGCGTGCGGTCGGGCTCCGGGAACCCGGCCGCGCCGCGCCACAGGCCGACCACCACCGCGCCGTCGCGCCG
>JBEPXK010000509.1:0-3408 GCA_041641915.1 Planctomycetota bacterium | reverse complement strand
CGACAGAGCCCTGTTTTCCGCCGAAAATGGGCCGAAGGCCCGGCGGAAACGCCAGCGAAGCTGGCGAAGGGCGACAGAGGCCGTGGGGGTACGCGCCGAAGGCGCGAGGGGGCAGCGCCCCCTCTGAGGGAAGCATCTTGAATAATCAACGGGTAAACAGTAGACAGGTCCCGCAAGGCTTGCTCAGCGCCTTCGACCGGCAAAAGCAGTTGCAACACGGGTCGCCCGACCGAGGGGTGGTTCAAGGCCGCGCACTGTAGCGAAGTCACGCGGCGATATGGGAGGAATCTGGTCAGGCCCAGACCGCCAGCAGGAACAGCAGTACGACCTGGATGATCACGATGCGCGTCATGTTTCTGCTCCCGGTGCGGTAGCGGCTGTGACCCGCCACCGTGTCGGCGAACATCCGAAGCGCTGACGGAAATGCCGCGCGAACAGATTCGCGTCGCGATAGCCGCAACGGCGGGCGACGGCATGCACGGTGGACTCGCGATGGCCGCGTAGCAGACGGGCGGCCAGATCCATGCGCTCGTGGCGCAGGTACCGCATCGGTGCCATGCGATAATATCTGCAGAAGGCGTGCGCGAGGTGGGAGGCCGAGTAGCCGCACTGGGCGACCAGCCGGTGCATGTCCAGATCGGGGTTGGTGAGCTCGCGCAACAGCGTGCCGCGCGCCGCCTGTAGCCACGCCGGGGCGATGCCTTCGCCGCCCGGGAACACGTGCTGGGCGAAGCCGCGTTCGATGACGGCGACCAGGAAGGTGTCCAGCGCGGCGCGCATCGCCACCTGGTCGGCGAGGCCGGGGCCGGTGGCGTGCCACTGCGTGGCCAGCTCCTCGCAACGCCGTGTCGCCTCCTGCGCCTCGGCGTAGTGCAGCACAAGCGGCAGACCGAGGTCGCGCAGGGGGTTGGGCCATCCGGCCTCGACGAAGTCAAAACCGCAATTGAACAGCCGCCAGTCCTCCTTGGCGCGACCCAGATCGTCGTACCAGCCGATGCCCGGCGAGGTCAGATAGGCGTCGCCGGCCTCCGCCACGTGCGCATGATCGTACCAGCGCACGGTGATGCGTCCGGCGAGCACCACGTAGACCTCCCAGTGGTCCCGCCGGGGGCGCCGTTCGCGACGCTCGTCGTTGGGTGTGTGCTGGTAGATGCCCAGGTAGCGCGGGCGCAAGGTGCAATGCAGCCAGCGGCGGGCGAACCAGTCGGGAGCAGCCATGTGCTAAGCATGAGCAGTGGCGTGCGATATCGAAGCGGTATCTCTTACAGCACCCAGCGTGGAGGAAGCCCATGTCCGTGTATCGTCTCGCCCTGATCATCCTCGTCGGCGCCTGCATGAGCAGCGCGCGCGCCAGCGACGAGCCATCCTACCCCTGCTACCGCAACGCCGACGGCAGCGGCAGCGGCAGCGCCTACGACGGGCGCCTGGTCAGCCAAATCAAGGACCGGCATCTGGTGTGGGAGAGCGAGGAGCGTTGCCTGTCCTCTTCTTACAGCTTCATCATCGGCGGTGCCGGCGGGCCGGTGGTCGCGGATGGCCGCGTGTATGTCTACTATTCATTCCCGAGCGACGAGCTCGATCAGCAGTATTTCGACAAGAAGGCCAAAGGTCGGGACCTCGGCAAGCACAGCGAGACGCACCGCCCCTGGGCTGCGGCGATGGGCTTCGCCAGCATCGAAGACTACATCCGTACCAAGTGTGCGCTCAATAGCGACGATATCGTGCTGTGCTGCGACCTGAAGACCGGCAAGACGCTGTGGAAGAAGGTGTACGAGAAGACCGCGGTCAACCGCAGCAAGTCGAGTCGCGGCATTCTGAAATGGAACAAGACCGGGCCGCACATCATCCCCGCGGTGGCCTACGGCAAGGTGTGCAGCCTGCTCGACATGGGGGGCATCGTGTGTCTGGATGCCGCGACGGGCGAGGAATTATGGCGCAAGGGACGCATCGAACCCGTCGACCCGCGCGTGAAGAAGGACGCGGACGGCGACAAGATCGGGTACGGCTCGCAGAACAAGGGCGCGATGCTCTTCGGCGGCGGCTGCTTCGTCTGCCTGCGCGGTGATGATCTGGTCGGCTACCGTCACGAGGACGGGCAGGAGGCCTGGCGCGTCGAGGACGTCGGCGGTGGCCGCGGCGGGTGCGTGGTGCGTACGCAGCTGGGTGGGCGCGAGCTCGCAGTGGGGCCCAGCGGCGCGGTGGTCGATCTTGCGGCAGGCAAACTGCTGTATTCGTGCGATGCCCTGGGCGGTTGTTTCCCCGCCGTCAGTTCCGCGGGCATCGCCGTGTTCGGCGGTTACGACTCGGACAGCGACCGGGATGCGGACAAACGCAAGGCCGGTCTCCAGGCCTACCAGCTGGGAGTCGACGGCGCCAAGATGCTCTGGGAGCTGGACCGCGCGCTGGTATCCAGGGACCTCGCGCCGGTGATCGTGGGCGACCGGGTCGTGTGCAAGGTGGGTTCGCCCACGCGCGGGCAGAGCCGCTTCATCAGCGTCGATCTGGCTACCGGTGAAGATGTGCGTCTGACCGAAGACTTCCGCAGCGATGGCGCCGGTGGCTCGGTTGGCGTCGGCGGCCAGCTGGTGCTCTACGACCTGAACCTGATCGTCGCCGACCCCGACAACTTCCACCGTGACCCCGACAGCGGCCTGGCCAACGACAACGACCCGGACTGGTGCTCGTCGCATACCGCCGCCGCGGTGGGGCCGTATCTGATCGTGCGCGGCCAGTACAGTCTCAAGTGCTTCGATCTGCGGGCACGGTGAGGGCGCGGGCGAAGCCTCGGCCGGGTCTATTGGTTGTCGGCGGATAGGGTGGCCAGCGCACGTTCGAGCGCCGCGATGGCGGCCCGGTCGTGGACAACGGCCAACTCCATGCGCCGGAGCTGCTGGCCCTGCAGCTCCGGCGTCCAGCGCTCGGTCTCCTTGGGCGCCATGGTCAGATCCCACGACCAGTTCAGGTCGGCCATGAGCACAGCGACCATTGCGGCGTATGCGTTCGCGGCCTCCGCGAGCGCGGCGGACCACGCGACGTAGGACAACCACGCGACGCAGGACCACGCGCGCGACGCAGGACAGGACCACGCGCGCGACGCAGGACAGACTAATTCTGCCGCGGATTGATTTGTGTCAGAACGTCCAATGTGCTGCAGGGACTTGGTCAGGAAGGCGCATTCTGATGCTCTGCGTAAGTAGTCTGTCCTCGGATGATATAGGCACCGCGATTCCCCCGGCGACGATCGCTGACCAACCGCGTCTCCTATCGCCGCGCCCGCCTCCCCTTTCATCCTCCGGCCAACCGAAATATTTAGTTCTGCCAGGACAGACCAAGGTGGGCCTCCGCCCACAACCCAAGGGTTGCGAGCATAGGGCTCCGGCCCACCTTTCTGCTCTTTCATCAGGGGAC
>JBEPXK010000508.1:0-3412 GCA_041641915.1 Planctomycetota bacterium | reverse complement strand
GAACCGCCGGACCCCGGCCCTGCTGCTGGCCCTGCTGCTGGCCTGCTTTGCGGGTGGCTGCATGCAGGTCGAAGACCGCCTGCGTATCGCCGCCGACGGCTCGGCTGCGGTGACGATCACCGTGAGAACCACGGCCTCGCTGCAGCAGTTGATCATGGGCCGACAGATGGCCCGCATGCACGGCGGCGAAGCGCCACCGTCTTTTCCGCCGCTCAGCGCGCAGGAAGCGAAGCAGCTGTTCCCCGGCGACGGGGTTGAACGCGCGTTCGAGCCGGGACGGGACGGCGAGACCACCACCTGCACCACCACCGTCCGCTTCCCGGACCTGGCCAGCCTGCTCGCCTCGCCCTACGCCGCGCGGCATCAGTTGCGCCTCGCGCGCGATCCCGAGCAGGGGCTGGTGGTCCACGCCGTCGATGCGCTGCAGGAGGCCGTGGCCCTGGTGGGGCTGGAGGCCGAGGATCCGCTGTTCGCGCGCATGCCGGTGGACAAGGAATTGGTGGTCGCGCAGCGCGACGCTTTCGTCTCCACCTTCATCCTCGAGCTGCCTGGGCCGGTCAGCGCCGAGACGGCGAGCAGCGTCGAGGCGAACACCGCGACCTGGACCGCCGCCTTCACCGACGCGGACTTTCGCGACCGCCTGCTCGCGGTGCGACGGGCGAGCTGCCCGGCCGCAGCGATCACCGCGGCCGTGCCGTCGGCCCCCGCCCGCCTCGGCAGTCACACATTTGCCGACCTGAGCGAAGGTGCGAGCACCAGCGCCGAACCGGTCGATACGCAGGCGATCCTCGCCGCGGCGGAATTCATCCCGGTGGAGATGGTGACCACCCGTAGTTTCGATCTCAGTGGTGAAGGTCACGGAAACGAGAACGGCATCATCATCACCGGCGTGGTCCAGGTGCCGCGGGCGTTCGAGCCGCAACGTTGGGGGCAGACCGCGGTGACGCTTGCCCGCAGCGACCGCGGCGACGATCTGACCCGGGGCTCGCGCAATAGCCACCGCAGCTATTTCCATGGGGGCATGGATGACTCGGAGCCGGAACAGGTGCATCATCAGGTGCAGCTGAACCTCGGTCTGCCGCCACTCGCCGCGCGTTCGCTCGAACGCGTCGAAGCCCAGGTCGCGGCCTTCTACCCCAGCGGCGCGCGGGTGATCAAGCTGCCCGCAGCGATCCCCGCCGCGAGCATCCGCGAAGGCGACCTGTTCAGCTGGAGCAGCTCGGACAACCTGGGGATCGCGCATCCGGTGCTCGACGAGCTCGGGGCCGGACTCGAGCTCGAACAGGGGGCGCGCTCGTCTGGTCTGCTGCAGTTGCGCTTCGAGCTCAACGGTGAACGCGTGGCGGTCGAGGCGGCACAGGTCTACGACCGTGACGGCCAGCCCTGCCCCGGCATGCAGATGCAGCGCCACGGCAACCTGCAGCTGCTGGTCGCCGGCCAGCCCCAGCCGCCGCTCTCGCTGGCCCTGCGATTGAAGGTCAGCGGAGAACCGGTGCAGATTCCCATCGCCCTGAGCGACGTGCCGCTGCCCGGAGCCGATGCCGGTGGCGGCGATGCCCTGCCGCCCGACGCGTTGCCGGGCGACGAACTGCCGCCCGACGCGCTCCCGGACGACGCCATCCCCCTCGAGGAGGCCCTGCCATGACCACCGGCCGATCCCTGCCCCGTACCTCTGCTGCGTTCTGCCTCGCCGTCCTCCTGCTGGCGAGCCTCGGCTGCATGCGCGCCTCGCATCAGACCCTGACCATCGCCGCCGACGGCAGCGCTACGGTCGAGACGGTGATGGTCTACGATCGCACCCAGCTCGAACTCCACCTGCCGCAGATGGAGCAGCACGCCAGCAGCCAGGGCCTGCTCGACGAGCCGGCCGAAGGCGCCGCCGCGGCAGATGAAGCCGACGCCGGCGAGCCGTCCGATACGGACAGCGCTCCGGCCGCGGATACCGCGACCGAGGCGCCGGAGGGCGCGGAGGAGGCGTCGCCCCCCGATACCGACGAACCGGCGATGACCCCCGAGCAGCAGGCCCTGGCCGAGCGCGTGCGCCGGGTCTGCGTTGTGCATCCGGTGTTCCGCGAAGACCTGCCCGGCCTGGAGCCGGAGGTGCAACGGGTGGTGGTCGATGACCAGCAGGTCCGGGTCGAGGCCGTGGTTCGCGCCGAGGATTTAGCCTCGCTGTTCGCCCATCGGCGCCAGATCCTGAGCCTCAACTGGTACCGGCGCATGGTGCTCGAGCAGACCGACGACGGCGACCTGCGCCTGCGTTTCACCGGCGTCAGCCTCGATGAACAGGACAAGGCCCGTGTGCGGCTGCAATTGAAGAACAACGAGACCCAGCTCTCCTTCACCGTGGCCATGCCCGGCGCGATCAGCGAGAGCGACCTGCCGGAGAGCGACGGCAGCACCACCAGCTTCACGGTCGACGCGACCGATAGCGAGAGTCTCGCAGCCTATTCCGCGCTCATGGGCCAGGACATCACCATCGTCGCCGCACCTGGCGAGTTCCCGCTCGACCAACTGCCGATCGACACCGACGAGCACGAGCAACCGATCGCGTTGGCAGGCCGTCCGTCGCAGAGCGATTATTACAGCGAGCTGCCGATGGAGCAGGCCGTGCAAGGGTACCGCGCTCGTCCGGAGCGCGTGACCACCACCCGGGTGCATCGTTTCCCTGCAGCACAGCAGAAGCTGGGCGATCGCAGCGCGATGTACGGCTCGCACCAGGACGAAGGCTGCCAGATCACGGGCGAGTTGATCGCCCCGCGCGAGCGCAAGCTGCTCAAACTGCTCAGCATCGAAGCCGAGCGCGCGGTCGACGACCGCGGCCGGCCGATCCCGACCACCGCGGGCGAGGTGAACCGCTCGCACATGTTTTATCACAGCAGCACCGGGGAGCAGCACGCCTCGCTCGATTTTCAGCTCGCCCTGGGCCTGCCCGAGCCCGGCGCCCAGGCGATCGAGGAGTGCGCGGGCACGGCGATCGTGGTCAGCTTCAGCGACTGGAAACAACAGGTGATCGGCGATCCGCAAGCCGACGAGACCGCCACGATCCCGCTCGACGACGTGCTCGAAGGGGCGACGTTGAAGATCCTCGAGGCCAAGCAACCGACCAAGGAGGACGACGACCCCAGCTTCCGCCTGGTGCTCAGCGGCCCGAGCGCGATCCAGGCTTGTAGCGTCGATCTGATCACCGAGCACCCCAACGTGCAGTGCCACAGCTACACCCAGCGCCAGGAACAGAAACGCGATGGCGGGACCATCACCCGCACCATGACCCTCAGCGGCAACGTCTGGAACCGCCGCGGCGACGACATCCCCCCGGTCCAGCTGCGCATCCGCCGCCCGCTGGATCTCAAGCGCGAAGAGGTGACCTTCACCCTCACCGGCCTCGATCTGCTCTGAGGGGCCCGTCAGA
>JBEPXK010000507.1:0-3414 GCA_041641915.1 Planctomycetota bacterium | reverse complement strand
CGAGGCACAACTCAGGCCCATCGGGCATGAGTAGTCGCCCGCCTTCTTCGGGCCTCATCGCGAGCGATGGGGCTGGCGCCAGAGGGATGGTGGCGGATAGAATCGGCGCAGCCGATCCGCCCACCCATGGATCGGGAAGGCCGCTCCATGGGAATCCCGACAAAGCCAGAGGGGTAGGTCCATTCGCTTGCGAATGGACCGTAGGGGCGAAGCCCCTGAGTAGTTACGCCGTCTTCTCCTCTTCGGTCGGCCGCCCTGCAGTCGACAGCAGCTCGCTGATCTTCGAACGGGCGCCGCCTTTTTCGAGGCGAAGACTTGCCCTGCGTCCACAAGGCGATGCACTCGCATCATGCGCCGGCTGCGCCTGCGCCCACCGAACACGAAAGGCCGATGATCATGACCGACCGTCCCCGCGTCCTGTTCCTGTGTACCGGCAATTCCTGCCGCAGTCAGATGGCCGAGGGCTGGACCCGGCATCTGCTCGGCGACCGCATCGAGGCCTGTTCGGCCGGCATCGAGACCCATGGGCTCAATCCCCACGCGGTCGCGGTGATGGCCGAAGCGGGGGTAAACATCACCGAACAGCGCTCGCAACACCTCGACGAGTTCGCCGACACGCCGCTCGATCTGGTGATCACCGTCTGCGGCCACGCCGAAGAGCACTGCCCGATCCTCCCCCGGCCAACGCGCAAGGTGCACCACGGCTTCGATGATCCGCCCAAGCTCGCGGCCGGGGCGACCGATGCCGAAGCCGCGCTCAACTGCTACCGCCGCGTGCGCGACCAGATCAAGGCCTGGGTCGAGGCCGAACTGCCGGCGGTGCTCGCCGCCGCCGGCGAAGGCGACGGCCGGTCCGCGTGAGCGTCAGCCTTCGTCGGCCGCGATCACGCCGCCGGCGATGATCGCGTCATCCGCGTCATAGAGCACCAGGTGCTGCCCCGGCGCGGGAGCGAACACCGGCCGCGCGAAACGCACCGTCAACTGCTGGTCCTGCGCAGCGGTCAGCACGCAGGCCTCCGGCTCGCCGCCCGAACGCAGTTTGCCACGCACCGCGGCCCCGGTGCGGTAGGCCTCTGGCTGGAGCACGTTGACCAGTGTGGCCGTGACCGCGTGGCGTTGCCCTTCGCCGCGGGTGCCAACGACCAGGCGGTCGGTCTCCGGTTCGATGCGCAGCACGAACAGCGGTTCGGTCCAGGCCACGCCGAGACCCTTGCGTTGACCGACGGTGAAATGACGGATGCCGGGGTGGCGGCCGAGCTCGCGGCCGGCGCTGTCGACGATCGGGCCCGGTCGGTCGCCGGCATCGCCGAGCGCGGCGCGATAGTCGCCGCCGGCGGCAAAACACAGCTCCATGCTCTCGGCGCGCGCGGCCACCGGCAACCGGCGCTCTGCGGCCATCGCCCGCACCGCGGGTTTGGCCAGCGCGCCGAGCGGCAACTCCAGCCGGGCGAGGCAATCGCGCGACATGCCGTAGAGGAAATAACTCTGGTCCTTGTCGCGCACCGCCGCGCGACACAGCCGCGGCCCGTGCGGCGTGCAACGAACGCGGGCGTAGTGGCCGGTGGCCAGGCGTGCGATGCCGAGTTGCGCGGCTGCGCAGCGCGCGACCAGGCCGAATTTGATGTGGGTGTTGCAGTCGACGCAGGGGCTCGGGGTGCGGCCGGCGGCGTAGGCAGCGCGAAAAGGCGCTATCACCGCGGCGTGGAAGGCGGCGGTGCAGTCGAGCTCGAAGTGCGGGATCGCCAGATCGGCGGCGACGGCACGGGCGCGCTCGCCGCTGCCGGTGCGCTCGGCGCCGCAGCCCACCGCCACCGGCAGGCGCATGGTCAGGCCGACCACCGCGTGACCGGCCTCGCGCAGCAGCACCGCGGCGAGGGTCGAATCGACCCCGCCGCTCATCAGCACGCAGATCGCATCTTCGCGCTGCGCCGGCAGCGGCGCGGTTCCGGTCGGCTGCGGCTGGGGCTCGGACATGGCGCTCCTGGTACGCTTCGCGACCGTGCGGCGGATCAGCCGACCCGGTACAGCTGCTCGGCGCGGGCGAGATCCGCCGGCGTGTTGACGCCGAGCAGCCGGTCGGGCTCGTCGCTGACAACCAGGCCGACCGGCTTGCCGCGTTCAGCGAGCAGGCGGGGCACGTCGGTGAGATAGTATTCGCCCTGGGCGTTCTCGGGCCGCAGGCGCTCGAGGCCGGTGAACAACGCCGCGCGGTCAAAGGCGTAGATGCCGCTGTTGACCAGGTCGACCCGGCGCTGCACGTCGGTCGCGTCGCGCTCCTCGACAATCGCGGTGAGCGTGCCGTCGGCGTCGGTGATCATCCGCCCGTAGCCGGTGGGGTCCGGCATCCGCGCGGCGACGCAGGTACAGGCGTTGCCCGCGGCGCGGTGGCGCGCGAGCAGCTGGTCGAGCAACGCGGCCGGCACCAGGGGCGCGTCGCCGCAGAGCACCAGCACGGTGTTGCTGGTCACCGCCTCGGCGCTGACCAGCACGGCGTGGCCCGTGCCCAGCTGCTCCTCCTGGGTCACGCAGCGCACGCGCTCGCCAGCGACCGCCGCGCACACGGCTTCGCGCTGGTGGCCGACCACGACCACGCAGCGGCCCACGCCCAGGGCGAGGCAGGTGTCGAGGACGTGCGCGACCATCGTCTTGCCCCCCACCGGGTGGAGGACCTTGGCCATGTCCGAGCCCATACGAGTGCCCCGACCGGCGGCCAGGATCACGGCGGTGACGTCGTCGTGCTGCATGTCCGGGGATGGTGCGGGCCACGCGGGTTGCGCAAGCGCGCCCTCGCGTCGCAACACCAGCACCTGCCGCGTCGTCGAAACGAGCGCCACGCGGGCGGCGATGCCCAACCCCGGAATCCAGACCGCACCGGCCGCGTCAGCGATCACGTCCTGCTGACCACGCAGCGCCGCCGGCACCCCGTGCTCGGCGAGATGGCGCCGGATGGTCTTGCGCCCCGGCGCACCAAGCGGGCGCCAGCGTTCGCCCGGTTCCGGCGCGCGCCACACCAGCCGCCCCTCGATCGCAGCGGCATCGCACAGCGCCTGCTCCGGTGCGGCGGCCAGCGGGGCATCGTTTTGCCGATGCACCGCGCAGCGGATCCGCGCGGCGCCGCGCGCGACCGCGGCACCGCGGCGCAGGGCCACCGGCGGCAACGACGTGCACGGACGATCGCGCCGGTACCACCACAAGGCGGTGGCCGTGGCGCTGAAGCGCCAGCCGCCGCAGTCCCAATTCCGGCCGGCACCGCCGCGGGCGAGGTCATCGAGCTGATGCAGGTGGCCGCGGTTGCCCTCGAAGCCCAGTGCGCGTGCCAGGGCGTGCCACAGGCGGTAGCGCGCGGGGCGCTCGACACCGCGCAGCGGCGATAGCGCGACCCGGCCGGCCGCGCACCACCCGGCCACCCGGCGC
>JBEPXK010000506.1:0-3415 GCA_041641915.1 Planctomycetota bacterium | reverse complement strand
GGCGAGACGTTGCCCAACGATCGCTGATTGTCGCCATCGCATTCCCGCGCCGACGGAAATGCGGACCTGGGGGTGAACGAATCCGGGCTTCATGGGTATGACCAGGGGGGCGGCGCGTCCGCCCCTCCTGTTGCGGAGAGGTCGCCCATGTCCGGTTCGTCGTTTGGCCGTCTTGTTTCCATCGTTGCCGTCCTGTGGTGCAGCATCGACCGGGCGTCAGCGGCCGAGACCGATGCCGTAACCGCGATTCGCCGCGATGCCGCAGCGGTGGTGGCGGTGCGCGATGAGCTGTTCGCGCGGCTGGTCGAACGGATCGACGCCGCACAGCGCGCCGGCCCGGCGCGTACGCTGACCCTGGAGCTGGTCGGTGGCATCGCGGCTGAAGGGCGCGGGCGTTACGGACTCACACTCCAGCTGACCACCGCGGGCGGATCCTGGGCCCCCGGCTGGGGCGCTGCTCCGAAGTACAACAAGGCCCGGCACGTGGCCGATGCCAGCGCGCTGCACCTTAAGGGCGATACCCTCAGTGGGACCATGACGGTGCGGCTGCAGCCAGACGCCTGGGTGCCGGCCGATGGCCGCGCGCGCACGATCGTCTACGCGCTGGAGGTCACACTCGAAGGCGACGCTCTGGATGGCACCTACACCGCCACCGGCGATTTCGGCGGGTATGGCGGCCGCGTGACCGGCACCGTCGCCGTGGGTGAGCTCGAGCGTCCGCCGCAGGAGGCCGGGATCGGCGACCTGGCGCCGGAGGAGATGGCGCATCAGGCGGCCGTGGCTTATCGTCAGGCTCGCGCCGCGGTGCTGTGCCTGCGGCACTTCCCCCAGAGCTACACCGCCATGCTCACCAGCGCCGGGCCCGCGGCACCGCGTTGGCAGCCGGAGCAGGATGCGGCGATGGCCGCACATCTGGAACGTTTGCGCGCGCTGCTCGAAGCGGCGCGGGATCGGCTCGATGAGCAGGTGCACCCCGTGGTCGACACGCTCGAGTTCGCCGATCCCTGGTTTGGACCGAGCGAGGATCGCCCGCTCGCGACGACCGCGGGGGTGGTCATCCTCGACGAGACGGTCGGCGCGGACGGCCCGCAGGCCTGGCGCTTCGTGCCGCACTGGTCGCTGCTGGCGGCCGTTCCCAGCGATCCGCACCGCGAGCTCGATGCGCCCTTCCTGCCCGAGGCCGTGCCCGCGCCAGCGGCGGTCTACGAACCCCAGGTCGCCGCACTCGGCGCGGACTACGACCCGCCGCGCGGGGGACCGATGCGCTGGGTCGAGCGACGCGCCGTTTTCATGCCGGTCGCTCCGCCTGGCCAGGAATACCACCCGCCTACAGGCACCCAGCACGGCAAGCAGACCGGCGATCTCGGCGTCCACGGGCTGGAGTCGGCCCGGTGGTACGCCGCGACCACCATCGCGGCGCCGCGAGCGGTCGAGCTCTACGCCGCGGTGCTGGCCAACGACTATGGCAAGCTGTGGGTCAACGGCCGGTTGGTCTGGGTTTCCGGCCGGCGGATCAAGCCGCACGCCCTGATCCGTATCCCGCTGCGCGCGGGCGAGAACGAGCTCGTCCTGGCGTGTCAGAACACGGGGCAGAACTCGGCCATCGGCCTGTCGGTGTGTGTCCGCGGCGCTCCGCGCGAACCCGAAGGCGGGGCGGCGCTGCTCGCCGCGACCCAGCGACACACCGACGCGCTGCCGCCGATCGACGCGCGCGGACGGCTGGGCGACTGGACCAGTCGGTACGCCGAGGCCGATCCGCCACTGGCCTGGAACCTCAACAGCGGCGTCAACGTCCGCTGGCACACCCCCCTGCCCGATTATTCGGCGGCCAATCCGGTGGTCTGGGGCGAACGGGTGTTCGTCAATTGCGAACCGCACACCCTGTACTGCCTCGATCGCGCCACCGGCGCGGTCCGGTGGCGCCGCGATGTCCACGTGTTCGACTTCGCCCCGCCGGAACAGCGCGCCGAAGCCATGGACGCATGGCAACGCGGTTGGCGGGTGAACGAGGATCCGGAGCTCGAGGCGATCAAGCAGCAGATCGCGGCCAGCAAGCGGGCCCTGGGGACCGAGGAGCGGCCGGTGGCGATCAGCGAAGATGAACGCACGCAGCTGGAGATGGAGATCCGCAAGCTCGAGCGCGATCACAAGAAACTCAAGCGTACCAAGGCCAGGGATTACGAGCGTTGGTGCGACCGCCTGGGCGTGGCCGATCCCGGGTGGAAGAACAACTACGGTTGGACCATGGGCGCGCCGGTCACCGACGGCGAGCATGTCTGGGTCAAGTATGCCACCGGGGTCGCGGCCTGTTTCACGGTGACCGGCGAGCGGGTATGGCAGGCCCATACCCGACTCTCCGGTGGGGTGGGCAACATCTCCTCCCCATTGCTGCTCGGCGGGAATTTCATCGTGCTGGGCAAGTTCGCCGATCGCCGCGCGCGCGGCGATGGCGAACCGGGTGGCTGGCCACCGTACTATGAGCACCACCTGATCGCCTACGACGCACTTACCGGCGAGGTGGCCTGGGAGCACCCGGCCTGGGTCAGCGGCGGCTACGGCGGGCCGACTGGCATGGTGCCGCTGCGTCTGGCCAATGGCGATCAGCAGCGCGAGCTGATCCTCACCGGCTCCGGCCTGCTGTTCGATCCGGTCGATGGCCGGCTGTGCTCGCATCTGCGCGGCGTCGGAGCGAGCTGCTGGTCGGGCGATCCGGTCGTCTTCGGCAATCGCGCGGTGTTCCGTCGCGGCAACCGTGCGCTGGTGGTGGCCTTCGCCCTCGAGCCCGACGGCACGGTGCTCTACCGTAAACAACTCGAGTCCGCCCCCGTCCTCTCGGGTCAGGCCGGCGCGGTCTATCACAACGGGCGGATCTATAGCAACAGCCCCAAGGGCCACGGCAGCCATCCCGTACCCTGGCACGAGATGGGCTGCGTCGATGCCGCGACCGGCGCGAAGGTGGCGAAGATCTGGCCAGTGCTGCGCAACGGTGGTCTCGGCTACACCCCGCCGGCCGCCGCCGGCGACTATGCGGTGTTCACCGGCACCGGGCCGGGCCCGCACTCCTGGGGCATCGGTCCCACGGACAGCGCCGAGATCGGGTTCGTGCGCGACGGCACCGACCCGTACCTGGTGAGCACCTGCACGGTCCAGGACGAGGCGATGGTCGCCGCACCGGTGTTCGCGGGCGAATGCATGTACCTGCGCACCTACCGGTCGGCGCTGTGCATCGCGGTCGCGGGCAAGGAGGGGCGCGATCTGGTCGCGACCCATCTCGCCCGCACCATTCTGGCCGACATCCCGCAGGAACCCGAACGCCCGACGGTCGCCGCGCCGACGCCGATCACCGACTGGACCCCGCCCGAGACGGTGCCGCTCGAACAGATGGCCTCCCAGAGCGCCCCGCAGTCGTGGTTGT
>JBEPXK010000505.1:0-3419 GCA_041641915.1 Planctomycetota bacterium | reverse complement strand
GCTGCCGGGCCGCGCCCGGCTCGCCCCGGCGTGACGCTGGCCGGGCAGACACCCGCGCGTGGCGCGCCGGCCCGGTCATCGCGCTCCGAGCTGGGGCCCCTTGCCGCGTCGCGGCCGCGAGCATCCCGGCCTGCGGGTGCGCCAGCGTCCGGCGATCCGGTCCATGACGGCCTTGTTGCCGTTGCCGGCGCTTATAGGCTGCGCCAATGGAGGTCCTGCGTGGCGCTGCTTGATTGGCCGATGACCCTGATCGGATACCCCGCGCACCGTCGCTGTGGCGTCCCGGTGGTCGGGGTCTCGCACATGACCACGCATCAGGCCCTGCGCTTCGCCGAGGCCATCGGCCTGTTCACCGGATGGATCCTCGCCGACGGCCCGGCGCCCCAGGTCGAGGGCATCCAGCCGGAGACGCCGACCTGGGTCGCGCTGGCCGAGTTCTTCGTCGAACGCCGCGTCGCCTACACCGAGGGCATGGTCTCCGGTTCGCTCGTCTTCGCCAGCGCGGTGCCGGCCGACGGCCGCCCGCCCGCCGATCGCAGCCTCGCCACCTGGGCCGCCGGCCAGGGCAAGCCCTGGGTCGAGGTGATCGACAACGAGCTCGCCTACTGGGGGGGGCTGAGCGATGCCCGCGTCGAGGCGCTGTTACGGTGGTTCGTCGCCAGCCGTCCACTCGATCGCGACTGGCGCGAGACCACGCTCGAACCGCGGACCGCCGGCGAACTGCGCGCGAGCCTGTTCGCGACCGGGCTGACGCGCAATCTGGCCCTGACCCGCGTCGGGCGCAAACCCAGCGTCGACCTCTGGGGCGGCGTCCACCACCGCTGCATGCTCGACCACGATTCCCTGCCGCCGCCGAGCGCCGTGGGCACCGGCTGGCGTCTTGCGCTGCGCGGCACCACCTGGCAGGCGCGTCCGCTCGAAGGCATCAGCCCGCTCGACGACGAACGCGCCCGCATCACCCCACCGGTGGAACGCTGAGAAGAGGGGGGCCTGATGACCCGCAATCTCGTCTGGGCCGGAATCGTGGCGCTGCTGGTGATCGGCGGCGCGGTGTTCTGGGTCACCCGCGACGTCCAGCCCAAGGACTACGACCCGGCCCTGGCCCGTAAGCGCAGCCGCGATCTGCTCGAGCGCCATGCCGAGGTCTTCGCCGCCTGGCGCGAGCAGCATCCCGACCGTTGGCCGGAGAGCTGGATCGAGCTGCGCGGCTTCTCCAAGACCCTGCCCGAATACCAGCATCTCGCCCTCAAGGGGGTGATCGCACCCGAGGTCGGCACCTACAAGTACAGCCCGCCCAGCCCCGACGGCGGCCCGGATCAGGTGATCATGGGCACCACCGGCACGCACCCGCCGGTCGAGCCCGGGGCCGAGGGGCTCGACGGCAGCCACGTCGGCTACGTGCTGACGCATGATCTCGAGGTCCTGGCGCTCGGGGCCGAGGAGCATCGCGAGCGCACCCGGCGCCTGTTCCCCGGGGAACAGGCCGACTGATGCTGCGTTGGCCATCGCTGCTCGTCGGGCTGGCGCTGATGGCCGTCGGCCTGGCCTTCCTCGGGCCCTTCCTGCTCGCGGGCCTGCGCTACGAAGTGGTCGAGGGCCGATTGCGCGGCATCGACGAGGAGCCGCTCGAAGACCGGCAGGTGCGTCTGGTGTTCCGCTTCGCTTACCCCGTCGACGACCCGGGGCCGGGCTTCTACAACGCCGATGTCGAGGCCCTTGGCGTCGGCCGTTGCGATCGCTCCGGGCGGCCGCTGCCGCCGTTGGTCCTCGACGCCGCCGCCGCCAACCACCTGCGCGCCCGGTTCAACGACCAGGATGGCGACGACGAGATCCACCGCCCGCGCTACGTCTACTACGATCCCGAAGATCCCTACAGCAGCGCCCGCATCTGCCTCGAGGCATCGATCTGGCGATTCGAGCTCGGCCTGATGATGCTGATCACACCGCCATTGGCCTGGCTCGGCTTCGCGATTGCCGCCGCCGGCGCCCGCCGCAGCGTAAAGACTGTTGGCAGGCGGGCGAACCGGTCCTGAGCGCCTGCGTTGACCCGATAAGAAGGCGCGGCGCGGCCGGCGCCCGTCCGTGACCGCTACCGATTGGAAGCCATGCTGCACCGGACCATCTGCCCGCTGATCATCGCCCTCCTCGCCGTGCTCGTCGGCGGTTGCGGCGAAGACGCGCCCCCGGCCACCCCGGCCGCCCCTGACAACGCCGACGCCGGTCAGACCGACGCCGAGCCGGCCGCCGATTCCCGGAGCGAGGCGCAGGGGGGCGAGGCCCCCGAACGCGCCAGCCTGGCCAAGCGCGACGGCCAGTTCGAATACTGGGGCCGCCTGCACGGCGAGCGCTTCTGGGTCCGCCTGCTGCCGCGCAGCGCCGATCACGGCGACCTGCGCATCCTCCTGCTCGAATACCACCAGCCGCCGCAGGACCAGCTCGACGGCACCCTGCTCACCGATCACCCCGTGCTGCTGGTCGATGACGTCCTGCGCCTGCGCCTGTGGGACAGCGGCAGCCACAGCCTGAGCACCGCGCGCTACCGCCAGGGCGGGGAACCGCGCTACGAAACCGTCCACGAACGCGAGCGCAAAGAGGACAACGACTACATCCCTTACACCGTCGAGCGCACCATCCACGCCCGCAGCGCCTGGGACCTGCGCCTGGCCCCGATCCTGCTGCCCATGCTCTGGCAGCCCGGCACCCGCTCGCCGGCCATCCCCGTCGTCGACCTCTTCGGCCCGCGTCACGACGAGCGCATGACCCTCCGTTGGCAGGACCGCACGGTCGAACTCGCCGGCGCGCGCTACACCATCGTCCCCGACGCCGAAGGCCGCTTTCAGCGCCTGGTCGACGCCGCCGGCGAGACCGTGGTCAGCATCGAGGGCCGCGCCCCCGACCTGACCCCCGGCGAGGCCGACGACCGCGCCCGCGCGAGCGCCGAGCGCCTGGAGGCCTTCCTCGAACAGAGCGACGCCGCCACCGTGGTCCCGCTGCCCATCGAAGGCTTCGCCCCACCCGCCGAGATCCCCATCGACCCCGACACCGCCGCCGTCCGCCAGAACGAGATCGCCCCACCCGACGCGACCACGCCGGAGCAGCCCGAACGCGATCCCGGCCCGTCAGCACCGGACCAGCCCGCGTCGGACCAGCAGACCCCGGACCCGCAGCAACCGGACCCGTCCGCAGAGTAGGTGCCGTCATCCACAGGCTTTGCGCCGCCGCCCCGCCGCCCCGCCGCCCTGTGTACAAGCCCCCGATCACCCATTTGACAACCTCGTCATCACCCCTATGCTCCGCACCTCACAACAACGACGCGGGGTAGAGCAGTCTGGTAGCTCGTCGGGCTCATAACCCGAAGGTCGGAGGTTCAAATCCTTCCCCCGCTACCACTCAAAAGCCGGTCCTTTTCAGGGCCGGCT
>JBEPXK010000504.1:0-3435 GCA_041641915.1 Planctomycetota bacterium | reverse complement strand
GGCACCACCCGAGGGAAGACCCGTAGGCCGGAGCGCTCGATGCGCAGGTCGTGGAAGCCCTCGACGAAGCTGCTGGCGCGCATCTTCTGCACCCGCAGGCGACGATGGTCCTGACCGAAATCGATCGGTTGGTGTTCGAGCCGCACGATGGTATCGGCGAGGTTGGGGATCGGGTCGGCATCGTTGAGATTGTCGCTGATCAGCAGCAAGGGGATGCCGAGATGACCGATGCTCGTCTTGAGATTGTACATCGCGCGGCGGAACCGCAGCTGGTCGGTGGCCAGCAAGCGCATTTCGGACAGGGTGTCGAGGATCACGGACCGGGCGCCGAGTTCCTTGACCCGTTCGATGATGGTGGCACAGGTCTGGTTCAGTTCCGCCAGGTCCGGCTGGAACAGGTGCGCATCCGCCGCCTGACTGTCCGGCATGAAATCCTCGATGTCGAGGATGTGATTGAGTTGCGGATCGATATCCCAGCCGTGCGATGAGGCGATGGCAATCAGGCTCTCACGGTTCTGCGCCATGCTCATGTACAACGCGGGTTCACCGCGCGCCTGGCTGGCCATGAGGAAATGGAGGGCGAGAGTCGTTTTGCCGGTGCCGGTGGTGCCGCAGACGAGAATGCAGTGCTTGCGTGGATAGCCGCCGTGCAGGACCTCGTCAAGTTCTGCGAGCCCCGTCGTGACCCGTTCTGCAGACTCGTCGGTCGTGAGGGTTGGGGTTCGGTGCATGATGCCGTCGATCATTGATCCTCTCCGGGCAAAGCAAGTCGCTGACATTGCCGTCCTCGCCCGGTAGATGTACGTCGCCCACTGCCGCTTGATGGCCTTGCCAGTGGTCCGAGCTTTCCTCCTCGGCCTACGGCCTATGGTGAGCGCCATCGTGATCCTCGAGCCTTCAGGTCTGATTCCATGCCCCGCCCCTCTCGTGTCCTCCTGATCACCAGCGACCACATGCGCGCCGATTTCATTGCCGCCCAGGGTCAATCCTGGCTGCATACGCCCAACCTCGATCGGCTGGTCGGCGGCGGGGTGTCGTTCGCCAATTGCTTCGCGCAGAACCCCGTCTGCATGCCCTCGCGCGCGAGCTTCCTCACCTCGCTCTATCCGGCGCAGACGGGGGTTGACAGCAACGGGCCCGAGCTCGATCCCGGTCGGGCCGCCACCGCTGCCCAGGCCTTCGCCGCCGCCGGCTTCACCACCGGCCATATCGGCAAGCTGCACCTGCAGGATCACTACGATCACGACCTGGAAGACCGCGAGGAATGCCGCTACGGCTTCGAGTGGTTCGAGCGCAGCGAGTCGCGCGGCTGCTATGCCGATGCCTGGACCCGTTGGCTCGACAGCGAGCATCCCGGCATGCGCGCCGCCTATCGCATCAGCCGGCCCTCCGATCCGGCGCGCGACGGCTCCGAGCGTTGTGGGTCGGTGGTCGATGCGCCATGGCAGTGTTCCCACGCCGGCTGGATCGCCGAGCGCGCGGGAACCTGGTACAACGCGCCCTTCTACAGCCGGTTGGACCAGCCGAGCTTTCTCCATCTCGGTTTCCATCATCCGCACCCGCCGCTCAATCCCAGCCGCGAGGCCTTCGCGCTCTACGCCGAACGGGCGATCCCCGACGCCCGCTGGGACGAGCGCGACGTTGACGGCGACAAGCCGGACTGGCTCGCTCGCTTCCATCGCAACGGTCGGGATCCCGAGCAGCTGCGCGAGTACCGGCGCTATTTCGGCGCGCTGGTCACCGAGATGGATCTGGCCATCGGACGGATCATCGACCGGCTCGAGGCCGCCGGTGCGCTCGAGGACACCTTGATCGTCTTCACCAGCGACCACGGCGATATGTGCGGCGATCACGGGCTGACCCACAAGGGCCCCCACTTCTATGACGAGGTGATGCGGGTGCCGTTGGTCATGCACTGGCCGGAGGGTTTCGGGGCCACGCCGCGACGCGAGGAGGCGCTGGTGGAGATGGTCGATCTGCTGCCGACGCTGCTCGGCTGCGTCGGCGCGCCGATCCCGGCGGCGATGCAGGGACAGGATTGGAGTGCGGCGCTCAAGGCCGGGGAGGCGGTGGCCGGGCGCGCGGATGTCTACGCCACCAACCGCGGCAGCTGCATGCTCCGCACCGCCGAAGCCAAATACATCATCCATGCCCCGAGCGGGACCGAGGTGCTCTACGACTACGCCGATGGCCAGGGTCACGAGGTCCACAATCGCGCCAACGACCCGCAGTCCCGGGCGTTGCTCGATCGGATGCGGGTCGCGGCCCTGCGCCGACAGCTGATGGCCAGCGCCAGCCCCGGTCGGCCGGCGCGGCCGTTTTGAGGATGCCGATGCGCGGCGGCGCCCGGCACACCTCAGCTATGGTTCGCGCTGGCGGCCGCGCCGGCGGCATGGGCGTGGTCGCGGCTCTCCTGCTGGTCGGTGGTGGATCGGCCGCCGCGGCCGAATCCGCAAGCGAAACCCAGGCGCAGCCGGAGCCGCAGGCCGAGCAGTTCTCGCTGCTCGGCTGCACCGGGCGGTGGTTGCGCGACAACCTCGAGCTCAGCGTCGGTCTGGCCCTGCAGCGCGAGTCGCTGACGATCGAGGGCATCCAAGACGACCGCAACGCCGAGTTGGCCAACGCCTTCCGCCCCGCGCCCTATCTGAGCGTCGGCTTGGCCAACACCTATTTCGGCGAGAGCCGTTTCGGCTGGTCGGTCGCTTTCGGCTGGGCCCGTTTCGAGCTCGACCAGCAGATCATCGATGGCGAGACGGTCGATCTCGACACCGAATCCGATGGTGACTATTTTCACGTCACCCCGGTGTTCAATTACACCTTCGGCAGTCGCCAGATCCGCGATCATGGCGGGCGCTCGCTGCAGCTCGGCATCGGTGTGGGTATCGGGCGGCTCAATGTCGATGGCGAGGCGATCGACAGCGATACCGGCGAACGGTTCCGGTTCGATACGGATCACGGCGCCGACCCGGTGACCGTGAGCTACGCGATGTACGCCGAGGGCCGGATCAACCACTGGTTCCTGCGCGTCGAGGCGGCCGGGCCGGTGACCGACGACGACAGCTACCACTACGGCTTCCAGGCCTTGCGCGTTGGCATGGGTTATACCCTGACTTTCTGAGCCGGGCGTCCGCGCAGGGGGGTGCCTCTCAACGCTTGCGCAGCTCGTTGTAGAACATGTTCACCGCGGCGCCGCCGAAGGCGATGGCGATGCCAGCGGCCTGCGCGAGTTCCGCCTCGTTGGCACCCGCCGCACGGGCCGTCTTGGCGTGGAGCTGCACGCAGGTGCCGCAGCGGGTGGCGATGGAGAGCGCGTAGCCCAGGAGCGCGGCGGCCTTGTCGTCGAGGGCGCCGGCGCCCTTGGTCGCCTGCATCAAGCCGGCGAAGGCATCGGCGCCGGCGGCCGCGGGCAGCGGGGCCACGCCATCGACCGGGGTG
>JBEPXK010000503.1:0-3440 GCA_041641915.1 Planctomycetota bacterium | reverse complement strand
GCTCTCGTTCGCCGGGCCAACGCTGATGTCCCCGGCCCAAGCGGAAACCGTATGCGCACCACAATCCTCGTCGACGGAGACATCGCCCTGATGGGTGAAAGACGGCGCGTCGTTGACCGGCTGGACGGTGATGGTGAATTCCTGGCTGGCGCTGGCATTCGTGCCGCCGTTGGCAGTGCCTCCGTTATCGACCAACCGAAGCTCGATCGTCGCGCTGCCGGAGGCGTCGTCGGCCGGGGTGAAGGTCAACACGCCCGCGGGGCTCACCGCGGGAGCGCCACCGCTGGCGAACAGCGCTGCGTTGAAGATCCTGACCTCGAAAGACGCGGTCTGATCATCCTCGTTCGGCCCGGCCGAAATGTCGCCGGCCCACGCGGCGCGTGTCTGAGCGCCGCAGTCCTCGTTCACCGCGACATCCCCGCCGGCGGTGAAGCTCGGCGCATCGTTGACCGGCAAGATCGTCAGATCCAAGACCTGCGAGGCGCTGCCATTATCTTCATCCTGGACCATGAGGGTCAGGTCGAGTGTCCCGCTCACATCGTCCAGGGGATCGATTGTCACCCTGCGGTACTCTGGAGACCCTGGATCGATGCTTATATTAATACGCTCCTCTGGCACCAATGCCCTGTCGCGGCTATTGACCTCAAGAATCAAGTCTGCCGGATCCGTTTCAACATCGCTGACCAACACGAGCAAAGACAAGGTCCTGTCCTCATCCATGAAAACAGCGTTGTCCTCACCGAGTGGCGGGCTGATCACCTGCAAGCCAGGCTGTGCATTCGTCGCTGCCGGCAACCACGCCCCAGCCCCCAAGGCCAGGACGGCGCACAGGCTCAAGAGCCGTGTCGTTGTGGAAAGAGATCTGGTCATGGAAGGTACTCCTCGGGGGCAGGATGGCGGTGGGTGGATGAATGATGATCCGCGCGCGCCGGCGCGGGTGGGGTGTGGTTGAATGTTTCGGGCTGGCACCAGACGGGATCGATCGCGAGCGCCGGCCGTATGGACAGGGTGCACAGTTGCTTGCCAAGCTTTGCGTACGATGCCCTGCATGACTTGCCTCTTCGTTCTCCGCCTACAGCCTCCGGGCGCAATACTAAAGGCGCTGTCTTCTTTCTGGGCCCTTGAAAGAATCGGCCATCCGGGGCGCTGCGCGAAGGGCCTGGGCCCAGAAATGCACCGCCGGATTTCTGCTTGCGCCACTCCTGGCCCGGCGATGGTACCATCCATGTGCGTTCTCCCGCTTAGCGCCTGGCATTGGCGGCCGCGTGCCGCTCACGCCTGCCGGCCCTGCCGGCCGGGAGGATCGCGGTGACAACGGCCGAAAGCGGGTATGCAGGCGCCGATTTCACCACCCGCTTGCAGGCGGCCATCGACCACCTCTCCGCGGCCCGACGCACAGAGATCCTGCGCCGCGGTGCCGCGCTCGGGGCCACCGGGCTCAAGGCGGCCATAGCCCAACTGGCCGGCATCCGTTCGCAGAGCTTCCTGTCGGACATGCTCGCCGGGCGCGCGCAGGGGCTCCAGTACCGCTCGACCCTGGCCACGACACTCGGAGTCGATCCGGTCTGGCTGGATACCGGCACCGGTGTCACCCCAGCATGGGCGCTGGCGCCTGCAGACGCCTTCGCCGCCTGGAGCACCCATCTCCATGCCTGCTGGCGCCAGGCCTGCGCCAAACGCGGCCTCGACCCGGCCCTCCCAGACGACGACGGCTGGGACGACGACAACCCCTTCCTCGCGCTCGGCCGCGACGCCGAATCCGGCGATGCGGCCAGGCCGGCGGGATGGCCCCTGCTGCAGAAAGCCTTCGGCATCGATTGCGCCGAGGCGGTGCAACTCGCCGGCCGTAATCTGGGCGAGGCTCCCTTCGACCTGCTGGTGCGCTTCGCCGGCTGGCTCGACGAGCCAGAACCCGAGCACGCCGAGATCCTACGCGCCGGACAACGGGTGTGGCTGCGCGAACGCCGCCACGACGCCGGCCACACCCGTCAGCTGCTCCGCGGGCTGCGCCGCAGCTGGTTGCCGCAGCGGTTGTTCCGGCTGTGCCGCGAAGCGCTGATGGCGCAGAAGGGGCTGCGCGGCTATCGGGGCGAGGAGACGACCGACATCGACGATGCGCTCGAGATCCTCTGGCGAGTTGATCTGGTGGCGCGCGGCGTCGAGCCGGGCAGCCGCGTGCCCCCCGAGCTCGCCCAGGAGACCGGCCGCACGGCATGGACGCCGGTGCACACATTCCGCGCACGCCACGGAACCGACGACGATCAGAGCGGCGCCTTCGCGGCGCTGCCCAAGCGCCTGCAACTCTCACCCACCGACCGCATCGGCTCCGCGTGAGTCACGGCCCACCCCGCGCCTGACGCAGCGGGTGGATCATGGCCTGGCCCCATTTCCGCCGTTTCGGCACCGACCACCAGCCCGGCTGACCCGCCACATCCGACCCGCCTGGGCCACAGACGGGTCGCGCGTCAGGCCTCAGCCTGCGAAGCCCGCGATCACGCCAGCGATGATATCGAGCACGGCATCCAGGCTCTCATCCAGGTCCTCGATCAGATGCTCGGTCGCCTCCTCGCTGTAGACGGCATCGCCGTCCTGCGTCGCCTCGATGGTGGTCGTCTGGACCTCGCCATCCTGCGCCACCTGGATCCTGATGCTGCGCCCGCCCGGCTCGTAGATGACGATGTCGCTCACGGTCATCACCGCCGCCTTGGCGTCGTCGTCATCGTTGATCAGCACGATGCCGGTGATCTGGCCGGTGAACAACGCACCGATCGGCAGATCGAGGGTCCGTTCACCGCCATCCTCCTGGTGGAAACGCTGATCAGCGTCACCCCAGGAATCGCTGCCGTCGAATTGGAAGCTGGTGGTCGCATCGCTGAAATCGTCATCATCGTCGACACCGACCGCCTGGATCTCGCCGACCGTCGTCGCATGCACGGTCACGCGCATGCGCGTCGTCGCGGTGAGCGTGGCCGCCACCGGCAGCCGCTTCCAGGTGTTGCCCGACAGCGTGATCGTGCTGCCATCGGCGCTGATCGCATAGCCATCGACATCCTCGTCCTGCGTATCGGCATAGCTTTCCACCGTGCTGACCGAGGTGGCGACGCCGAACACCGCTACCTCCAGCGGCGTCGCGTCCGTCACGATGATCGTCACCGCATCGCTGCTCTGCAGCGCGCCGTCATCGGCCACCAGCTCGAGCACATAGGTGCCCGCGTGCGTGAACGTGGCCGTGGTGTCGGTGGCATTCGCATCGCCGAAGCTGACCGTGCCGGGACCGCTGTCCTTGCTCCAGAATGTCGTCAGCGTGTCGTCGGGCAGGCCGTCGTCGCTGACCGTGCCGTCGAGGCTCGCGCCCTGCGAGAGCGTGACCTCCTGGTCCGCACCGGCATCGACGCTCGGCGCGCTGTTGTCGTCGACCACGGTGATCTCGATGGTATCCG
>JBEPXK010000502.1:0-3443 GCA_041641915.1 Planctomycetota bacterium | reverse complement strand
GGCCTCCCACTTCCAGTCGCCAGTCGGCGAAGTCATTGTCCGCGAGCACGCGATACTCCGGGTCATCGGGAGAGCGCGTTCCGTTGCTCTTGAAACGAGGAGACAGATCCGCCTCGGTGAACTCGCGTGCCATCGCGTTGCGAGGCGCAATAAGGTGTTGCACCTTGTCGTTCACATATTCAGCGGTTCCCAGGACTCGCTGAAAACGGTCGTTTTGAGCCAGGCGGTCACAACCCGTCAGTAGCGCACCTCCGAGGGCAGCCAGCGACCCCCGCCTGAGAAACATCCTACGATCTATCGGGTTTCTACCTTTCATCGTGTTTTACCTTCGCTTCAACTATGGAGTAGCGCCCCGTGATCATTGAACGTATATGGTTCCACGGACCGGAAACGATCACCATCAATACGTGAACCAGGACAAACGCAACGAACAGGAAGGCGCAAAGAAAATGTATAGTGCGGGCCGACTGGCGTCCGCCGAATATATCCAGAAGCCAGGGGAAAACACTGTCCAACCAGGGTGACATGGTGAGGCCGGTCAACACGACAAGGGGCCCCAACACAAACACGATAAAGAGGTAACTGAGTTTTTGCAGAACGTTGTATCGCGTTGCCTCCTCGCCTTTTGGAAATCTTAAACGCACGTGTTCCCTGATCGTCTTTCCAACATGTTTGATCTCTTGCCCGGAGGGCATCAGATCGCGCCTCAGATGGCTGCCAAAAACCGCCCAGGCCGCATACACTCCACCGTTGATGACAAACAACCACGCGAAGAAAAAATGCCAGCTTCTGCCTTTGGCCAGAGAGCGATAACTCGGAATGGTGGCCCAAGCCGGAAATCCCTGATCGTCGATATCGCCAGCGGCGTCGGTTGACAGCCCGAATAGCCCCGTAGTCTCAAACCGACGCCCTAGTACTTCGGTCACACCGATTCGCCGGCCGTCATTCGACTGCGCGTCGTCCATAGCGAGCAATGGTTGCTCGAACTCGGAATCTGACCCCCAATACAGGGCAGGGTGGGCATTGAAGATCTGCAATCCGGACATCAACAAAATGGATATCACGAGAACATTGATCCAGTGCGCTATTCGAACGACGGGTCCATGTCGATATACGCGGTGCCTCGGTGGGCGAGCACTTTGTGATCGCCTCACGCTGCCACCAACGGCCGGTGGCGTGACAGAGTTTTCGTACTCGCCTTCGCCGATACCGCCGGATGTGACGCTGGTATGTGGCACTACCTCACCTAACCTCGGGCTTGTTGATCGAAATCAACCAACAACGTACCCGGGCTCCCGATCGGGATGCCGTTCTGGAAGCCGGTCTCCGCAATTTGCTCATCGTCAAAATTTGGCCTTTCCAACAGTAATTAGTCAGACATCTCGCTACCTGATGGAGGCAATGGAAACACAAAAATTTCACAAAAGTTTCACAGCCGGTAGAAAGGGAGGCGGGAGTATTGCTCCTCCCAATGGGCGCGGAGCCCGGGCAGGACGCTGATGCCGCGACGGGCGTTCCCAGTGGCCAGTGACGGGGCGGCCGACCCGCGGAGTACGACCACCCATACCCAATGGCGCTCCGCGCGCCAGCGCACGAGTGCGGTATCCGGGTGCATGGCTTCCCACGTTTTCGGCACCAGGATCGCCGGGTCGAGCGGCTGGTCGCCTTCAGTTGCATCCGCTTCCTGTTCGCGCGATGCTGCGAATCCAGCTATCGACTTGAAATCGTCATGTCGGCATCTCGATTCCGTCCCTGGCCGGTATTACCAACGCGCTACGTATTGTTTTCCTCGTCGGTCGGCCAGTGCCAGTGATGTTGATCGATGACGAAGGGGTGCTGGTGCGTCAGCGGTGCGTGGCGATGCGGATGCCGGTGCGGTTCGGGCCCTTCCCAGCCCTCGTGCTCGTGCTGATGATGCTCATCGTGCACGTGGAGGTGCTCGTGTTCGGTTTCCGTGTGGTGATGGGTCAGCTCCACGGGGTCGTCCGCAGGCCACAGCACTGCTGCGAGCACCGATGATGCGAGGGCAACGATCGCGAGAATCGTGAACGCCGCGCTAAGGCCGAGGGCCCCGCCGGCGAACCCGGCAAGCGGATAGGCAATGAGCCAGCAGCCGTGCGACAGAGCGAACTGTGCCGCGTAGATCGCAGGCCGGTCACCTTCATTCGCGGAGCGACGCAGCAGCCGTCCCGCCGGGGTCTGGATCAGCGAAGAACCGGCGCCGAGCACGAACCACACCATCAGCAAAGCGGCGAGCCCCGGGTCCGTCAGGCCGAGCAGCAACCCACCACCCATCAGTATCCCGCCGGCGAGCATGAACGGCCGGTCCGGCAGCCGGTCGAGCACGCGAGGCAGCAGCAGCGCCACCACCATCGAACCCGCCCCGGCGGCGGCGAAGGCGAACGCCGTGTCGGTCTCGGAGCCGCCGAGGTAGTCGCGTACGTAGACGACGGTGTTGACGATCACCAT
Source organism: Planctomycetota bacterium (assembly GCA_041641915.1). Lineage (GTDB taxonomy): Bacteria > Planctomycetota > UBA11346 > UBA11346 > UBA11346 > SLQH01. The sequence continues at coordinate 974 of JBEPXK010000502.1, read as the reverse complement.
GGCGCCTGCGCTCGCCACGGCCAGCGACAGGGCCAGCAGCCCGCGCAGCCGCGGCGTCTTGAGGTAGGCCCGGACACCGAAGCTCACGTTGTGCCAGACGCCGCGTCCGCGCTCGTGCGGCCGGGGTGAGGGCAGGCGCACGGAAAAAACGAGCAGTGCCGAGACCAGGAAGGCCACCGCATTCGCCGCGAACAACACGTCGTACGTGACGAGCACCAGTGCGGCCGCGGCGAGCGTCGGGCTGAGCAGGTTTTCCAGGTCATAGGCCAACCGGGACAACGAGAGCGCCCGCGTGTAGCGCGCCTCGTCCGGCAGCACGTCCGGGATGGTCGCCTGAAACGTCGGGGTGAATCCCGCCGAGCAGGCGTTGAGCAGGAAGATCAGCACGTAGACCTGCCAGACCTCGGTCACGAACGGCAGGCAGACGACCACGCCCGCTCTCGCCAGATCGAGACCGATCAGCAGCCCGCGGCGCGGCAGCCGGTGCGCGAACCCTCCGACGATGGGCGCAATGCCGACATAGGCAACCATCTTCAATGCGAGCGCCGTCCCCAGCACGACCCCGGCCTCGCCGCCGGCCAGGTCGTAGGCCAGCAGCGCGAGCGCGACAGTCGACAGGCCGGTACCCGCCAGGGCGACCACCTGCGCGGTGAAGAGATGCCGGTAGGTCCGGTCCGACAGCGGCGATGTCATGCCACGAGCCTAACGCACTGCCCCCCCGGGTCGCCACTTCGCCTCGTATGCCTGTGTGGAGGGACGAGTGTCACGACAGGCACTGTCCGGACCGCTCGTCGGAGCGCGAATTCTCGCCTCGAGACTATCGGCCATCCGGCGTGTCCCGCGCATTTGCCGCCTCTGGGTCCGGCGCTCAGCCCGTCGATTGAAGGCTCGTCAATTTGACCCCGCGGCGTAGAGCTTGTACGACTTGTGGGTACCGGCCCGCCGACGCGCTGTCCGGTCGTCAGCGGGTCGAG
>JBEPXK010000501.1:0-3445 GCA_041641915.1 Planctomycetota bacterium | reverse complement strand
GAGCAGATCACCAGCGGGCTGGCGGCGATCGCGCTGCAGGAGATCGGCATCTCCGCGCGCTCCTGGCTCGGCTGGCAGGTGCCGATCCGCACCGACGACGCCCACGGCAGCGCGCGCATCCTGAGTATCGAGGGCGAGGAGATCGTCCGCCGGATGGGCGAGGGACAGGTCGCGGTGTTCGCGGGCTTCCAGGGCGTGGACGAGACCAACCGCGTCTCCACCCTGGGCCGCGGCGGCTCGGATACCTCGGCCGTGGCGATCGCCGCCGCGCTGGATGCGGAGCGCTGCGACATCTACACCGACGTCGACGGAATCTACACCACCGACCCCCGCATCGTGACCAAGGCGCGCAAGCTGGATAGGATCACCTACGAGGAAATGCTGGAACTGGCCAGCCAGGGCGCGAAGGTGCTGCAGACCCGCGCCGTCGAAATGGCCATGAAGCACCAGGTGCGCGTGCAGGTGCTCTCCAGCTTCGAGGACAAGCCGGGCTCTCTCATCGTGGACGAGGACGAGATCGTGGAAAAGGAAGTCGTCAGCGGAATCGCCTACAGCCGGGACGAATCCAAGATCACCCTGACCCGCGTCCCCGACAAGCCGGGCTCGGCGGCGCAGGTGTTCGGCTCGCTGGCCGAACAGCACATCAACGTCGACATGATCGTGCAGAACGTCTCGCCGGAAGGCGGCTACACCGACCTGACCTTCACCGTCGGCAAGGACGACTACGACCGCACGGTCAAGCTGCTGCAGGACAAGCAGGCCGGCTTCGCCTACGACGAGCTGTTACCGGACACCAACGTGGTGAAGATCTCGGTGATCGGGGTGGGCATGCGCTCGCACGCCGGCGTCGCCAGCACGATGTTCCAGGCGCTGTCGGAGAAGGGCATCAACATCCAGGTGATCTCGACCAGCGAGATCAAGGTGTCCGTGCTGGTCGCGGAGGAGTATACCGAGCTCGCGCTGCGCGCCCTGCACACCGCCTACGGCCTGGACGCCGAGTAACCGCGGAGCCCGGCGCCATGACCGGCTTTTCCCGCCACCCGATTCCGACAGGCTAGTCCGCGATGGCGCAACAGGTGCTCGGCTGGGCCGGTTCCCGCCGGCTGCTCCGGGTCCTGCGCGACATCATGAAGGGCGGCGGCACGGCCCAGGAACGCCTGGACCAGATCGTCCGCCTGATCGCGCAGGACATGGTGGCGGAGGTGTGCTCGGTCTACCTCATGCGCGCGGGCGAGGTCCTGGAGCTGTTCGCTACCGAGGGCCTAAAGCCAGAGGCGGTGCATACCACCCGCCTGCGCAACGGCGAGGGCCTGGTCGGCAACATCGCCCTGAACGCCCGACCGCTGCGTCTGGCCGACGCCCAGAACCACCCCGACTTCGCCTACCGCCCGGAAACCGGCGAGGACCCGTTCCAGTCGCTGATGGGCGTCCCCGTCCTGCGCGACGGGCGCGTGCTCGGCGTGCTGGTGATCCAGAACGTCACCCAGCGCAACTACGCCGAGGAGGAACTGGAGACCCTCGAGACGGTCGCCATGGTGCTGGCCGAGCTGGTCGCCTCCGGCGAGCTGGTCTCGGCCGAGGAATCGCAGTCCGACACCGCCGCCCTGCTGCCGGTGCGCCTGCCCGCGATCGTGCTCAACGAGGGCCTGGGCCTGGGCCGGGTGGTCCTGCACGAGCGCGGCATCGTGATCCGTCAGACGGTCGCCGAGGACCCCGACGCCGAGCACGAGCGCCTGCGCGCGGCCGTGGCCGAAATGCACAGCGCGCTCGACGAGCTGATGCGCCAGGCCAGCCTGGCCGCGGGCGGCGAGCACGAGGAGGTGCTCGCCAGCTACCGCATGTTCGCCGAGGACCGCGGCTGGCTGAACCGGATCCGCGAGGCGGTGAACGGCGGCCTGACGGCCGAGGCGGCCGTGCAGAAGGTGCAGAACGATACCCGCGCGCGGATGGCCGAGGTCCGCGATCCCTACATCCGCGAGCGCCTGAGCGACCTGGACGACCTCGCCAACCGCCTGCTGCACCACCTTACCGGCGGCGACGGCGGGTCCGCCGGCGACAATCTGCCCGAGGACATCGTGCTGCTGGCGCGCACGCTGGGCCCGGCGGAGCTGCTGGACTACGACCGCGAGCGGTTGCGCGCGGTGGTGCTGGAGGAGGGCTCGCCGACCGCCCACGTGGCGGTGGTGGCGCGCGCGCTCGACATTCCGGTGCTGGGCCGCTGCCGCGGCGCGCTCGCCGAGGCGCGGGCGGGCGACGAGGCGCTGGTCGACGGCGACACCGGGCAGTTCCTGCTGCGCCCGGCGGAGAGCGTGCGCGACAGCTTCGCCGAGAGCATGGCCGCGCGCGCCCGGCGCAGCGCCCTCTACGCGGAGACGCGCGACCTGCCGCCGGTTACCCGCGACGGCACGCGGGTCAATCTGTTCATGAACGCCGGGCTGCTGGTCGACCTGCCGCAGCTTGCGGAATCGGGGGCGGACGGGATCGGCCTGTACCGCACCGAGGTGCCGTTCATGGTCCGTAGGGAATTCCCGGACGTCGCCCAGCAGACCCGCCTCTACGCCCGGGTGCTGGAGCAGACCGGCGACAAGCCGGTGGTCTTCCGCACCCTCGACGTCGGCGGCGACAAGGCGCTGCCGTACTGGCGCGGCCACGAGGAGGAGAACCCGGCCATGGGCTGGCGGGCGCTGCGCATCGGCCTGGACCGGCCGGTGATCCTGCGCCACCAGCTGCGTGCGCTGCTGCGCGCGGCCGCGGGCCGGGAGCTGAGGGTGATGTTCCCGATGGTGACCGAGGTCGCCGAGCTGGCGCGCGCCCGCGAGCTGGTCGAGCTGGAGCGCCAGCGCGCCCGCCAGCACGGCCAGGATCTGCCGGCGGCGATCCGGGTCGGCGTGATGGTGGAGGTCCCGGCGCTGCTGTGGCAGCTGCCGCAGCTGTTCGCCGCCGCCGATTTCGTCGCGGTCGGCAGCAACGACCTGTTCCAGTACGTCTTCGCCAGCGACCGCGGCAACCCGCGCCTCGCCCGGCGCTACGACCCGCTGTCGCCGGCGGGGCTGCGGCTGCTGCAGTGGCTGGCCGGGGAGGCGCGCACCGCCGGCGTCGACCTGTCGGTGTGCGGTGAGATGGCTGGCCAGCCGCTGGACGCGCTCGCGCTGATCGGCTGCGGCGTGCGCAACCTCTCCATGGCGCCCAGGGCGGTGCCGGCCGTCCGGGCGACCGTGCGCAGCGTGGAGCTGCCGCCGCTCGCCCGGCTGGTGGGCGAACTGGCGGACGCTCACGATCACAGTCTGCGCGAGCGCCTGCGCGGCTACGCCCGCGACCGCGGTATCGCCATCTAGGCGCGCCGACCGCGGGCTGCCGCGGCCGGGCTCCGATCCGCCCGCGGTCGGCGCGCCGGGCGTGGGGCCCGGAGCGTCGAAGCCCGGAGCGTCGAAGCCCGGAGCGTCGA
>JBEPXK010000500.1:0-3445 GCA_041641915.1 Planctomycetota bacterium | reverse complement strand
TCCTTCGTCTTGTGCCCCTCGGTGGCCGCCGAATTGACGATCGACAACAGCACGGGCAAGCGCGATCGCGAGGCCTTCTTCGGCTACGCCGGCGCCAACCGGCCCGACGCGATGCGCGAGTTCGATGTGGTCAAGGGCAAGAATCTGAGAGGTATCGCCCACGGCCGCAGCACCGCGATCGCCAGCTCCACCCCCGGCGTGCGCAGCGCCCAGGGCTTCAGCATCGACGCCATCCTCGGTCAGCGCGAACCGCTCAACGACCATTTCGGCCTCGGCGGCACCGCCTTGCTGCGCTTCACCGTGCCGGCGGGCGAAAAGCGGACCGTACGCTTCGCCATCTGCTTCCACCGCGGCGGGTTCGTGACCAGCGGCGTCGACGCCTCCTACTATTACTTCCGCTTCTTCAAGGATATCGAGGCGGTCGCGCGCCACGCGCTGCTGCGTCACCTGGACTACGTCAAGCTCGCCCGGGCGAACGACAAGCGCTTCGCGAACAACGACCTGACCGATGACCAGCGCTTCCAGCTGATTCACGCCGTGCGCAGTTATTACGGTTCGACCCAACTGCTCGATTGGGACACCAAGCCCTTCTGGGTCGTCAACGAGGGCGAGTACCGGATGATGAACACCTTCGACCTCACGGTCGACCAGCTGTTCTACGAGGTACGGATGAACCCCTGGACGGTGCGCAACGAATTGGACATGTTCACCGAACGCTACCGCTATACCGACCAACTGCATTTTCCCGGTGGAGCGAACGAACACCCCGGCGGGATCTCGTTCACCCATGACATGGGCATGGGCAACCACGTCTCGCGGCCGGGGTATTCGACCTACGAGCGCTTCGGCCTGAGCGGATGCTTCTCGCACATGACCCACGAGCAGCTGGTCAACTGGGTCCTGTGCGCCGCGATCTACATCCATCGCACCGGCGACAGGGAGTGGCGCAAAGACAAGCTGCTGCGCTTCCGCCAGTGCCTGCGCAGCATGGAGCACCGTGATCACCCCCGGGCCGAGGAGCGCAACGGCGTGATGGGCCTGGATTCGAGCCGCACGCTCGACGGTAGCGAGATCACCACCTACGATTCGCTCGACGCCTCGCTCGGTCAGGCGCGCAACAACGTCTACATGGCGGTCAAATGCTGGGCCGCCTATCTGGCGCTGGAGCGGGTCTTCAGCGGGACCGACTGCGACCGCGAGGCCTCTCTCGCCCGGCTGCAGGCCGAGCGCTGCGCCGCGACCATCTGCGGGCACGTCACCGCCGACGGCACGATCCCCGCGATCATGGGCGAAGACAACGACTCGCGGATCATCCCCGCGATCGAGGGCCTGGTCTTCCCCTGGATCCTGGGCATGCGCGAGGCGGTCAGCGAACGCGGCCGTTACGGCCTGCTGATCAAGGCGCTCAAGCGCCACCTCGCCGCAGTGTTGCGCGAAGGGGTGTGCCTGTACCCCGACGGGGCATGGAAGCTGTCGAGCACGGCCGACAACTCCTGGCTCTCGAAGATCTACCTCTGTCAGTTCGTGGCGCGGCGGGTCCTGGGCTGGAAGCAGGACGCCGCCATGCGGCGCGCGGACAAGGCTCACGTCAAGTGGCTGCTCAACGAGCCCAACCTCGAATACGCATGGTCGGATCAGATGACCTCCGGCGTGGCCAAGGGCTCGAAGTACTACCCGCGCGGGGTCACCGCGATCCTGTGGCTCGAAGAGTAGAGGTTCGCGCAGCGCCGCTTGTGCACCCTGCGTGTACCCGGTAAGGGTGTAGTCTGTGCCGGAGTGAGCCGGTAGGTGAGGGGGCCGGCGTGGACGAGGCGAGGGGAGATGGCGCAGTTGCCCAGGGCATGGAGCGCTTCGTGCGCAACTGGGTTCAGCGGCATCGTTGGTGCCGACCGGAGATCGTCGACGCCGCCGCGGCGGCATTGAGCGAGGGGCCAGGATCGGGCGACCTGATCCAGGCCCTGCGCGAGAGCGGGGCGATCAAGCCGCGCCAGGCGCACGAGGTCGCTGACGCGCGGCGGGTGGCGGCGCGCATGCCGCGCTACCGCCTGCTCGACAAGCTCGGCGCCGGCGGCGTCGGCGCGGTCTACCTCGCCCGCGACCGGGTCAGCGACGAGGCGGTGGCGATCAAGGTGCTGCACTCCGAACTCGCCGGGCGCAAGGACCAGCTCGCCCGCTTCGAGCGCGAGGCCGGCGCCTTGGCGGCGATGAACCACCCCGCGATCCCGCGATTGATCGACCACGGCTATCGCGACGGGACGGCCTTCCTGGTCCAGGAGTTCATCCGCGGCGTCACCCTGACCCGGCTCTACGATCGGGTGGGCCCGCTGCCCGAGGCCTACATGCTGTGGATCGCGGTCCAGGTGGCCCACGCGCTCGACCATGCGCAGCGGCACGCCGGTTTGATCCACCGCGACATCAAGCCGCAGAACGTGATCATCCAGGTCGACAAGGACGCCCCCTGCGAGAGCTGGCTGACCCAGCGCTGGCCGATCAAGGTGATCGACTTCGGCCTCGTGCGCAGCGACGAGATCGACTCGGCCCTGACCATGACCGGGGTGGTGCTGGGTACACCGCGCTACATGGCCCCCGAGCAGATCAACGCGGAGCCGCTCGACTGGCGTGCGGACCAGTACGCGCTGGGCGCGAGCATGTTCCGTCTGCTCACCGGGCATCCGGTGGTGGCCGGCGACACCCCCGCGGCGCAGATGGCAGCGCATCTGACCGAGCCGGTGCCGGACCCGCAGCAACACCGCAGCGAACTCAATCGCCCGGTATGCACGATCATCATGCGCTGCCTGGCCAAGCAGCCCGAGGACCGGTTTCCCAGTTGGTCGGCCTTCGTCGAAGCCTGCGACGCGGCGCTCTCACGCCTGACCCGTTCGCACCACAAGGCACCGGTCGATAGCACCACCAAACGCTGGCGGCGGGTGCTGCGCGTGCAGCAGCAGGAGCGCGCGGCTTCGGCCGGTTCTGCCGCCTTGACACCGCGCGATCTCACCCCCGTCGATCCCGTCGGCCCGACCCCCAGTACCATCGCCCAGCGGCGACGCCTGCGCCCGGTCGAGGTGCTCGCCGACCACGATATTCCCGACGACATCGACCTGATCCGTAAACGTCAGGAGATCGACGCCTCGACCAACCGCTACCTCCGCGCCGGTCTGGCCACCGGCCCCGGCTTCCTGCCACTGGCGATCTTCGTCATCGTCTTCCTCGGCGCCTGCGCCTACGCCGCCTACGAACTCGGGCTCATCGGGTAGGCAGCGGATGCAGGGGAAGGCGGCTCGGGTCAGCCAACGTTGAGGCTTTTATCAGAGGGGGCGCTGCCCCCTCGCGCCTTCGGCGCGTACCAGCTGCGCTTGCTCCTCGCTTCGCTGCGGGGCTGCGCTTGCGCTGCGTCGGCCCGGTGGCCCCACCGGGGCCACCTATCGCTACGCGATGCCGCCTC
>JBEPXK010000499.1:0-3446 GCA_041641915.1 Planctomycetota bacterium | reverse complement strand
TGATCACCGAGGCCAGCATCTCGACCGTCCCCTGGGACGAGGCGGGTGCCAACCTGCGTTTCTCGGTCACCTTCGCCGCCGCCGACGAAGCGGAGGAGAAGCGGGTTATCGCCGAGCTGCAGCGGCGCCTCGCGGAGCTCGATCTGGCGTTCTGAATCCGTGCGCTGCCGCCGCCGCTGGCGGCGGCACGCCCCCGGCCGGGTGCGCTACTCCAGCCGCGTGAGCAGACGCAGGCAATCGGTACGGAACACGATGCTCACCGGGTTGTCGGCATCGTCGGTGGCCAGGGCCATGTCGGCGCCGGCGGCGTGCATGGTGTGCAGCGCCTCGTGCACCGGCGTGTCGAGGCTCATGGCCGGGAGCTCCTGGGTCAGTTCGCTGATCCGCCGGGCGCCGTCGGCGACCACCAGGTCGACCGCGCTGACGTAGCCAATCGGGCGTCCGTCCTGGTGCGAGCGGACCAGATAGCGTTGGTAGTATTTCGGGCCGAGATCGTTGCGCGCGCCCGCGACGGTCGCGCCGGCGTCGAGGCTGGCGATGGTGCTCAGCGGCTTGGCTACGCCGTGGTAGGTCAGGGTGATCCGCTCCATCGCCAGGACCCGCTCGACCAGCTCGCGTTGGACCGGTGAGAGGCTGTGCTTGCTCTTCTGGTTGCCGAGGAAGGTGCGCAGGTTCGGCCGGCTGGTGTGCGGTTCCCACAATTCCTGCTGGCTCACGCCGAAGAGCTTGCGCAGAACCAGGGTGATGACCCGGACCAGCAGCACCGCCGGCAGCAGCAGTGTGCGCAGGGCGTAGGTGATCAGCGCGAGGCGGTAGATCCAGCGGTCGGCGTGGAGCCGGAACAGGTGTTTGGGCAGGTACTCCGCAAACACCAGCACCGGCGGGGTGAGCAGACAGATGGTCGCGGGAACCGCCCAGGCTTTGCCCACCACCGGGGCCAGCGCGTGTTCGCTGATCGTCGAGAGCGCCTGCGCACAGATATTGTTGGCCACCAGCAGCGTGATCAGGGTGATGTCGATCGGGTCGAGCATACGTGCGACCAGTCGCGCGCGCAGCGAACCCTGGCTCAGGCGGTAGCGCATCTTGACCCGGCTGAGCGAATAGAAGCCGGTCTCGCTGCCGCTGAATATGGCCGAGAGCCAGATCAGGGCGATGATGACCAGGAGCACGAGCAGGGGGGCGTCGATGGTCACGGCTCAGGCCCTGCCTTCGCGGGTGTAACGCCGGGCGGTCATGTGGGCGAGCTTCTCGACCACGATCGAACGGATGCGCTGGCCCTCGACCAGTTCCACCTGGAACAGCAGGTTGCGGTAGAGCAGGCGGTCGCCTTCGCTCGGGGTGACGCCGAGCATCTTGGACACGAAGCCGGCGACGGTGCGGCAGCCGGCCATGTCCTCGTCTTCGAGCAGGGTCTCCCAGCCTTCGATCGGGTGCGCGCCGGCCAGGCGCCAGCGGTTGGGGCCGATCAGCGCCGGCTCGGGGACCTCGGGCAGCTCTTCGCTCAGGCCCTGGCCGAGCAGTTCGTTGCCCAAGTGGGCGAGCGAGAGCATGCCGGCGGTGCCGCCGTATTCGTCGACCACCACGCCGACGGTACGCCGCGAGGCCTGGAACAGGCGGAGCGCCTGGGCCAGCGAGATCATCTCGGGTACGAACAGCGGCTTGCGCAGGCGCTTGGTGGGGCGCTGATCACGCAACAGATCCTGGGCGCAGAGGGTGCCGATGCATTCCTCGTCGTCGTTGTGGACCAGGATCCATGGCGCGGGGCGTTCGCGCAGCAGCTCGATCGCTTCTTCGCGGTCGACGTCGGCCGGCATCGAGCAGCAGTCCACGCGATGGGTCATGACATTGCGCACCGGGGTCTCTGACAGGTCGACCACCTCCTGCAGGCGGTCGTGGATCAACTCGGAGACCACGCCGTGTTCGCGGCTGTGTTCGATCACCAGTTTGAGCTCGTCGCCGGTGACGGTATTGGCCGACTGGGTCTCGATCTCGCCGCCGCCGAGGAAACGGAGCACCGGACTGAGCACGACACAGGCCGGCCGCAGCGCGATCGCGAGCACGGTGATCACCGGGGCGAAGAAGCGCGCGAAGGTGACCGGGGTGCTGCTGGCGATGACCTTGGGCAGGATCTCCCCCGCCATGATCAGCCCGGCGAGGCTGCCGAGCACAATCGTGGCGCGCGGGCCGGAACCCTGGACCTGCGCCTGCCACTGCGCGGCGAGGGCGAAATAGGCGATGTTGATCGCGTTGTTGGCGATGAGGATCACCAGCAGCAGGCGCGAGGGGGAATCCAGCAGGCGGACCACCATCCGGCTGATGCCGTCGGTTTCGCGGTCGAGCTCGGCCAGCTGGCCTTCGTTGATGCTGAACAGGGCCGTTTCCGAACCCGAGACCGTACCGGAGAGGACGATCAGCATCCCCAGCAGGGCGGTGATCAGCAGCGGGTCCATGGCGCTCCGGGGGTGGGGGCGGGCGACGGTGCGCGCAGCGTGGCACGCGGTGCCGCTCCGGCAAGCTCAGCGGTGGGAGGAGGGGTGGTCATGCCGCAAACACAGGGGCGTCTCAGAGCATGCTCTTGAGGTACCCCTTGAGCGCCCGCTTCTGCTTGGGCGAGAGCTTGCCGATCAGGGCTTCGAGCGTTTCTTCGTCCATCATCGCCCGGGTCGACGAGCCCGGTTCCTGCGGCTCGTAGTCCTCGGTGTCGGTGTCATCGAAGGAGGTCAGCGCGGTGCCGCGGCCCTCCGAGGTCCGGGTGATGCTCGAGGTCAGCGCCTGGGTCGGCTGCGAGACGAGGTTCTGGTAGGCCGACGGGTCGAGGCCGAGGAGGTGTTGCAGCTTCTGGTGGGTGATCGCGCGGGTCGGCGGTTGCCCCTGCTTGACCAGCCGGCTGACGGTGACCTGGCTCAGGCCGGCTTTGCGCGCCAGGCCCTTGAGCGTGAGCTTCTTCTCGCGCATGTAGGAGGCGAGCGCGTTCTGTAGCGGGCTACCGTTGGGCCCGACCATCTGGTCGTAGTGCACGACCTCGACCGGCATCGGGTTGGCCAGGGCCTTCTCCAGCGCGGCGGCGAAGGTCTTGTCCTCGAGGCCGAGCGCCCGGCGCAAGGCCTCGATGATCTCCGGGTCGTCGGGCACCACGCCGCTTTCGAGGAAGCGCGCGAGCGAGAGGTAGCCGATGCCCACGTCGTGGGCGAACCCGGCGATCGATTGGCCGCGGGTGTTGATCAGCTCCATCACCAGGTCGCCGAGCGGCGGCACCGAGCGCGCGGCGGTACTGGCCCGCGCTTCGGGCTGGATCCCTTTGCGCTGCGCCTTGCTGCGTTCGACCGCGGCCTCGAGGTCGTCGATGTCGATCTCCAGCGTGACGGCGAGCTTCTTGAGGCTGTCCGCGCGCGGAATCGCGCCTTTGCGGGTCACGCCAATCACCGTGGGGTAGGGCAGATCGGCAC
>JBEPXK010000498.1:0-3449 GCA_041641915.1 Planctomycetota bacterium | reverse complement strand
CCCTGTTTTCCGCCGAAAATGGGCCGAAGGCCCGGCGGAAACGCCAGCGAAGCTGGCGAAGGGCGACAGAGGCCGTGGGGGTACGCGCCGAAGGCGCGAGGGGGCAGCGCCCCCTCTGAGGGAAGCCTCATGCGTGTCTGGTTTCCGCTGTTGCTGGCGAGTGTTCTCGCTCTCGGTTGCGATCCGGCGCGCGAGAGCTCCGGTCCGGCGGTCGCGCGCGGGCGGGCGATGGCCGCGGCTGACGCCTATCTCGATCATCGCGAGTTGGACTGGGGTCCGATCGTGCGCGTGTGGCAGCCCGAGGCTGATCCGCTGCTCGAGGGTCTGTGGTGGCAGATCGACTATCGCGTCGGGCCCGCGGGCACCCATCGCTGCCTGCTGGTCGACGCCCAGAGCGCCTGGGTGCGCCGTCCGCCCGAGGGGTACCGCGCGCGGATCGACCTGCGGGCGACCTCGCCCGCGGTCCCGCGCGCCCCGCCGGGGGGCGCGCGGCCGGTGCGCGAAGACGACGACACCTGGATCGTCGTCTGCGAAGCACCGCACCCACCCGGGCCGGATCCGGCCGGACGCGTCGCGGCGCTCAACGCGGCGGTGCGCGGTCGCTGGCGCGAGCTGTTCACCCTGCGCGAGCTGCCGGGTGGCCGGGTCCAGCTGGTCTACGGCTGGGAGGGGGACAGCGGCATCGTGCGCGACGACGAGCTGCTGCACACCCTGCGCGAGCTGCCCGGCTGCGCCGGCGCGCGTTGGTTCAATCTGGCCGCCGACTGAGTCGACTGCGCGGCGGCTGACTCCCCGCCCATCGGTCGGCGCCGTGCCGGCTTGTCCGCGCCCGGACGCCTCCAGACTACGCGCATGGGCGAATCCGATCCGGCTGCCGTGCCGCCGACGAACCTGACATTGTCGCACTTGCTGTGTGCGCCGCCTGAACGTTGCTGGACCCGGCGTTGCCTGCGGGTGCTCGCCGCGCTCAGCCTGTTGCTCGCCGGCTGGCAGACCCACCGCTTGCTGATCGACGCCTGGCAGCAGGCCAGCGGCGCGGGCCAGCTCTATGCCCTGCTGGCGTGGACCAGCACGGTGCTGCTGGTGGTATCGCTCGCCCATCTGCTCATCGGCGCGCTGGTTGGCGCCATCGCCCGATGGTGGGCCGTGCCGCTGCTCGGTGTCGCCGGGCACGCCTTCCTGCAGTTCTACCTCATGGGCGATATGATGGTCTATCATATCTACGGCTATCACTACAATGCGATGCTGTTCGATCTCGCCTTCGCGGCCGAAGCCGGGGACAGTCTCGACATGGGCGCCGGCACGCGCGCGACCATCTACCTGCGCGTTGCGCTGCTGGTGGTCGCGCTCGCCGGCTCGGCCGCGGCGCTGGCCTGGCCTGCGCGCGCACGCCGGGCGCGAATGATCGCGGCGGCTGAGCCCTGCGGGGTGTTGATGGACCCCCGGGTGGCGGGTGGACGCGCCTGGCGCTGGCTGCTCGGCCTCGGTGCGCTGCACGTGTTCGTCGGTATCGCGCTGAGCGTGGTCGGCCTGCTGCGGCTGTCGTCGCTGCTCGGCCTCTGGGGTCTGAGCGCGGCCTTACTCTCGCTCTGCCAGTGGGGCATCCGTCGTGCCTGGGTGAGCCTACTGCTCGCGCCGACGTTCTTCGCGCTCGCCCTGTTCGGCGCGCGCGCCGAGCCGCAGGTGATGCAACGGCTGTTATCGGCCAACCCCTTGCCCGCGCTCGCGGCATGGGGCGCGGTGCTCGCCAACGGCCTGCGCGCGGCGTGGTGGGTGGTGCTGCCGTTGCTCGCGGCCGAGATGGCGATCGGCTTCGTTCGTCTGCAGCCGGCGCGGGTGCCGGCTTGCACCCGCGCCCCGCGCCGCTCGCGGCTCTGGCTCGCCGGGCTCGCGGTGGTGCTCGCGGTGATCATCTGCGACAAGGCCGTCTACGCCCTCGGCGCGGCGATCGACGACCAGGGGATCCTGCGCGTCGGCCGCCAACTCGGCAGCCTGCACCCGGCCTGGCCGCAGGGCGCGCCGGAGGGCGATGGCCTGCTCGATCGCCTGCGCCGGGAGCTCGACGGCGAGCTGATCTACCCGCTCGAGACTTTGCGCCAGGGCACGCAGGGGGCGCGGCCGGATATCATCATCATGTGCATCGAGGGCGCGCGCGCCGACTGCTTCGACCCGCGCTTCATGCCACGGACGCACGCCTTCGCGCAGGATGCGATCGTCGCCGCTGACCATCGCAGCGGCGGTAACGTCACCCGGCGGGCGCTGTTCTCGTTGTTCTACGGCCTGTGGGCACCGTACTGGGAACCGGCGCTGCGCGACGGCCGCCGCCCGGCAGTGATCGACCTCTGCGTGCGTCTCGGCTACCGCTTCGCGATCCTCTCCTGCACCGACCTCAACTGGCCCGAGCTGCGCCAGACCTGCTTTCGCGGTCTCGCGCACGCGGTGCACGACAGCTGGGACGACGCCGCGCTCGGCGGGCGGGTCGGGCGCGATCGTGCGATGACCGACCGCGCGATCGCGGCGATCATGACCGACGACCCGCGCCCGCTGTTCACCTTCCTGTTCTACGACGCCACGCATTTCCCCTATCTCTATCCGCCGGAACACACGGTGATGCGCCCGGCGCTGCCGCTCGATGAGATCGACGTGCTCGAGCTCGCCCAAGGCGCGCCCGATGAGCGCCTGCGGGCGCTGCGCCGTCGCTACCGCAACGCGACCCATTACGTCGACGCCCAGATCGGTCGGGTGCTCGACGCCCTGCGTGCCAGCGGGCGGCTGGAGCGCAGCCTGGTGATCATCGTCGGCGATCATGGTGAGGAATTCCGCGAGAGCGGCACCGACCCGGGGCACCTGATCCACAACGGCAGCTACAGCCGCGAGCAGACCGGCTGCGTCTGCGTTGTCCGCCCGCCCGGTGGCGGCCATCGCCGGATCGACCACCCCACCGCCCACGTCGACATCGCCCCGACCATCGCCGATGTCATGGGCGTGATCACCCCGGCGCTCGCCCACAGCCAGGGCCACTCGTTGCGCGAGCCCAAGCGCCATCGCTGGCTGCTCTACGGCGGCTGGGGCGAAGCGGCGCTCCAACAGGGCGACGTGATCATGCGCTTCGGGCTCGGCTCACGGCTGCTCGAAGCCTACGACCTGCCCGGCTATCACCGTCACCCCGATCCACATCCGGTCTACGAACGCCATCGGCAGGTCCTCGCCGAAGCCGAGGCGGCGCTGCGGCGCTATCTTGGAGTGCGGTAGGGGCGATCCACTGGCGCCCGGCGGGGAAATCCGCGGGAAATCGGAAATCCGGCGATCCAGGACGGTCATCTATTGCAGGGCGTTCCCCGCCGGGCCTCCGGCTCCATTGTCGGCGGAAACCAGGGCCATGTCGGCCTCGGCGGCGGGCTGAAGCGCGCAAGGCTGGCAGGAAGGACGTTGAGGGGAACGAAGCCCCT
>JBEPXK010000497.1:0-3459 GCA_041641915.1 Planctomycetota bacterium | reverse complement strand
GATCAGCTGCGCTTGCTGACCTGCGGCAGCGTCGACGACGGCAAGTCGACGCTCATCGGGCGGCTGTTGCACGACACCAAGCTGGTCTACGAGGACCACCTGGAGGCGCTGCGGCGCGACAGCGAGCGCCACGGCAAGGCGGGCAAGGGGGAGGTCGACTACGCCCTGCTCTGCGACGGGCTCAAGTCCGAGCGCGAGCAGGGCATCACCATCGACGTCGCCTACCGTTATTTCTCCACCGCCCGGCGCACCTTCATCGTCGCCGATTGCCCCGGCCACGAGCAGTACACGCGCAACATGGCCACCGGCGCGAGCACCTGCAACCTGGCGGTGATCCTGATCGACGCGCGTCACGGGGTGATCACCCAGACCAAGCGGCACAGCTTCATCGTCAGCCTGCTGGGCATCAAGCACGTGCTGGTCGCGGTCAACAAGATGGACCTGGTCGACTACGACGAGGCGGTGTTCGCCGGCATCCGCCGCGACTACATCGAATTCGCAGCCAAGCTCGATCTCGGCGATATCCGCTTCGTGCCGATTTCAGCGCTGCGTGGCGACAACATCACCACGCAGAGTGCGGCCATGCCGTGGTACACCGGGCCGGCGGTGCTCGAGCAGCTCGAGTCGGTCCACGTCGCCTCGGATCGCAACCTGGTCGACTTCCGTTTCCCGGTCCAGACCGTCATCCGACCGGATACCACCTTCCGCGGCTACGCCGGCTCCATCGCCGCGGGCACGGTGCGACCGGGTCAGGAGGTGATGGTCCTGCCCAGTCGGGTGCGCACCCGTGTCGAGCGGGTGGTGACCTACGATGGCGAGCTCGACGAGGCCTTCGCGCCGCAGGCGGTGACCCTGACTCTCGCCGACGAGGTCGACGCCTCGCGCGGCGATGTGATCGTCCATCCCAACAACCAGCCGCACGTGGCCAGCGAGTTCGAGGCGATGTTGGTGTGGATGCATCCCGCCCCGCTGCGCCGGGGCCAGCAGGTCCAGGTCCGCACCGCCGCCGGCAGCGTGCCCGGCACCGTGACGTCGCTGCGCTATCGCATTGACGTCAACACCCTCCATCGCAACGAGGCCGACACGCTCGGGCTCAACGAGATCGGCCGAGTGCGCGTCAGCTGCGTGCGCCCGCTGGTGCTCGATGGCTACGACCGCAGCCGGGCCACCGGCTCGTTCATCCTCGTCGATCGCGCCTCCTGCGCGACCCTCGGCGCGGGGATGGTGCGCGAGGTTGGCGTCGCCGCCGGCGAACGCGCGCCGGCCACCGCCGCCGGCACCAGCCTGGTCAGCGCCGAACAGCGGCGCGCCCTGCTCGGGCAGCGCGGTGGCGTGGTCTGGCTCACCGGTTTGCCGATGGCCGGCAAGAGCCTGGTGGCGGCCGAACTGGAGCAGCGGCTGATCGAGAGCGGCCATGCCGCGACCATCCTCGACGGTTCGCGTGTGCGCGCCGATCTGAGCCGCGACCTCGGCTTCAGCCCCGAGGATCGCGGCGAGCAGGCCCGACGCCTCGCGGCCGTCGGTGCGTTGATGGCCGACGCCGGCCTGCTGGTCATCGTCGCCTCGGCCTCGCCCTACCACAGCGCCCGCGCGGCGGCGGCGGAGCACGTCGGAGCTGAGCGCTTCTGCGAGGTCCACTGCAGCGCGCCGCTGGACTGGTGCGAGGCGCACGACGATCGCGGCATCTACGCGCGGGCCCGGGCCGGCGAGTTGCAGAACTTCACCGGCATCAGCGCGCCCTATGAGCCGCCGGAACAGGCCGATCTGGAACTGCCGACCCACGAACTCGAACCCGCCGTCGCCGCCCAGGCGGTCTACCGGCGGATGGCCGAGCGCGGCTGGTTCTGACGATTTTTGAAAGGGAGCCGCTTTCAGAGCGGGGGCCCACCGATTGAGGCTGCGAGATTACAGACAATGCCAGCACTACCAGATATCGAGCACGTCAGCGCGATCGCCATCGCTGCCGGCGAACGCATCGCTGCGATCTACGCCGGCCATGGTGGCGAACATCAGACCAAGGCCGATGACTCGCCATTGACCACCGCTGATCTCGCCAGCCACGCGCTCATCTGCGAGCGGCTGCGCGCGCTCGACCCCGCGATTCCGGTGCTCAGCGAGGAGTCGGCGGAGATCCCCCATGCGCAACGAGCCGGTTGGGGGCGCTTCTGGCTCGTCGACCCGCTCGACGGCACCAAGGAGTTCCTCAAGCGCAACGGCGAGTTCACCGTCAATATCGCGCTGATCGATAACGGCACGCCGGTGCTCGGTGTGGTCCACGCGCCGATACTCGCGCGCAGCTACCTCGGCAGCCCCGCCGGGGCCCGCCGGATCGACGGTGCGCCCGGCGACGAGCGGGAGACCCCGATCCGGGTCCGCGCCCATCGGCCGGGCGAGACCTGGCAGGTGGTCGCCAGCCGCTCCCATCGCGGCGCCGAGACTGCCGCCTTCCTCGGGCAGCTGGGCGACTACACCTGCATCGCCATGGGCTCCAGCCTCAAGCTCTGCCTGGTCGCCGAGGGCGCGGCGCATCTCTACCCCCGGCTCGGCCCGACGATGGAATGGGACACCGGCGCCGCGCACGCGGTGGTTCGCGCCGCCGGTGGCAGCGTGCACGACCGCGATGGTCGCGAGTTGCACTACAACAAGCCTGACCTGCACAACCCGCATTTCATCGTCGAGCCGCGGTGATCCGCGCGCCACGATCGCTCGGTCATCTGTAGCCATGCCGTCTTCCGAGAACGTCGTCTGGTCCCCTTCGCTGGTCTCGCGTGCGGAACGCGAAACGATCCAGCGGCAGCGCGGCGGCGTGTTCTGGTTCACCGGGTTGTCCGGGTCGGGCAAGTCGACCATCGCTCGGGCCCTGGAGCGGCGGCTGGTCGCGGCGGGCCGTTGGGCCTACGTCCTCGACGGTGACAACATCCGTCACGGCCTGAACGGGGATCTCGGGTTCAGCCCCGCAGATCGGCACGAGAACCTGCGGCGGATCGGTCACGTCGCGGCGCTGTTCGCCGATGCCGGTGCGATCGCGCTGACCGCCTTCATTTCGCCCTACCGCGCCGACCGCGCCGCGGCCCGGGCACTGGTGCCGACGGGGGCCTTCCACGAGGTCCACGTCGCTACGCCGCTCGCGACCTGCGAGCGACGTGACGTCAAGGGTCTCTACGCCAGGGCGCGTGCCGGCGAGATCGCCGATTTCACCGGCATCGACGCGCCCTACGAGCCGCCCGCGGCGCCGGAGCTGACCATCGCGACCGAAGCGCGCGGCGTCGAAGCCTGCGTGCAGGACCTGCTCGCCTACATGGTGGACCGGAGCATCCTCGACGCCAACCAGGCTGAACACGATGCTGGAGCGGGCATCTGATCTCGGAGTATCTACTGCGGACATGACCAACTACCTCCTGACCCACCTGCAACAGCTCGAAGCCGAGTCGATCCACATCATCCGCGAGGTCGCGGCCG
>JBEPXK010000496.1:0-3459 GCA_041641915.1 Planctomycetota bacterium | reverse complement strand
CCCAGCCAGGCCTGGCTGGGCTCCACTCGCTGGCAGTTCCGAGGTTTGGAGCTCTGAGGGACCTGTCGAATGTGACATCGCCCCGCGCATGCGCGTCAGGGGCGCGAACGATGGAAGGAAACAACCATGATGACGCACGTGATGATCAACCGCTATCCCGTGGACACGATGACCACCGACACCGAAACGGTGCGCAAAGGCCTGCTCGGCGTCGGGATCGCGCTGTGCGTGCTCGGTGTGCTGGCGCTACTGCTGCCGGCGGCTGCCGGCCTCGCGGTCGAGTTGGTGATCGGCGCGATGCTGCTGGTCTACGGTACGCTGGGGCTGATCCAGGCCCTGACCAGCGGCGAGCGTCGGTGGCGCGGTGCGTTGATCGGCCTGATCGCGGCCTTGGTCGGCTTGTTCCTGGTGCTGCGGCCGGTCGGCGGGACCATGCTGCTGGCCACCGTGTTGGCGGTGTATTTTCTCGTCGACGGGGTTTTCGGCATCACCACCGCGGTCTACGCCCGCAATACCGTGACCGCGGGGATGGTCGGCATCGGGGCGGCCTTCAGCCTGCTGTTGGGCATCGTGATGTTGGTCTTGCTGCCCCAGGCCGCGCCGTGGCTGTTGGGCCTGGTGGTGGGGATCCATCTGCTCGGCGATGGCATCGTTTCGCTGATCATGAGCAACCGCATGCGGCGCCACGTCGCCGCCTGATCGCAGCGCCCGGCGACTGGCACGCCGGGTGCCTCGACCCACCCGGGTGCACCTGCATCCCGCGTCGTGTGCGGTGAACGCCGACGCGGGTGTGGCGAATCGGCACACCGGGAGGTGGCGATGGCGATCGAACGCGTGGTGGTGGCAGACGACGAGTTCCTCAATCGTGATCTGATGGAGGAGATCTTCACCCGGCTGGAGATCGACGTGCGCACGGTCAAGGACGGCGTGCAGGCGCTCAAGGCGCTCGAGGAGGAGCCGGCCGATCTGCTGATCACCGACATTCGCATGCCGGGAATGGGCGGCATGAAGCTGCTGGGCAAGGCGGGCGAGAAATGGCCGCAGATGCCGGTGGTGATGATGACCGCCTACGCCTCGGTCGAGAGCGCGGTGCAAAGCATGCGCGAGGGCGCCTACGACTACCTGATGAAGCCCTTCGACGTCGAGCACGTCGAGGCCTTGTTGATCCGGCTCAACGAGCGCCAGCAATTGATGCGCGAGGTCCAGGTCCTGCGGCACGAGGTGCGTGATCGCCATCGTGAACGGGTGTTCCTCGGTGCGACCGCAGCGATGGAGGACATCTTCGCGATCATCTCCCGCGCCGCCCAGGCCAACGCCACGGTGCTGGTCACCGGCGAGAGCGGCACCGGCAAGGAGTTGGTGGCGCTGGCACTGCACGAACAGAGCCCGCGTTGCGCCGGGCCGTTCGTCAAGGTCAACTGCGCTGCATTGACCGAATCGCTGCTGGCCTCGGAGTTGTTCGGGCACGAGAAGGGCGCCTTCACCGGTGCCGACCAGCAGCGCATCGGCCGCTTCGAGCTCGCCAATGGTGGCACCCTGCTGCTCGACGAGATCAGCGAGGTCTCGCCGGAGATGCAGGCCAAGCTGCTGCGCGTGCTCGAAGAGCGCGAGTTCGAACGCGTCGGTGGCTCGCGGCCGATCAAGACCGATGTGCGCATCATCGCCACCACCAACCGCGACCTGCCGGCGGCGGTTGCCGCGGGCGAGTTTCGCGAGGATCTCTACTACCGCCTCAACGTGATTCCGGTGGCGCTGCCACCGCTGCGCGAGCGCCGCGGCGACATCGGCCCGATCGTCGATCACTACCTCGCCGTGTTCGGCCGCGAGCTCGGTTGCACGCCGCGCCTGGAGGAGGACGGGCGCCGCCTGTTGTTGGGCTACCACTGGCCGGGCAACGTGCGCGAGCTGGTCAATATCGTCGAGCGGATGGTGGTGCTCTCCGGCGACGCGCCGCTCGATGCCGCCGCGGTTCACCGCTGTCTGCCGGAGGCCGGTCTCCCGCCGGTCGATGCGCAGCGGGAGTGCTGCACGTCCGGTCAGGACTGCGAGCATGACGACGACGCCGATACGGTGGTGCTCGGTAGCGATATCGCCATGGCCGAGCTCGAACGGCGTCACATCCTCGCCACGCTCGCGGGAGTCGATGGCGACAAGCAGCGTGCGGCGGAGATCCTCGGCGTGAGCGTACGCACCTTGTGGAACAAGGTCGGGCGCTACAAGGCGGCGACCGGCGCGAGCTGATGCATCCTCAGATGCGTCGTGGCTATTTGCGCGCGGTCGCGACCAGCGAGCGGTAGCGCGGGCTGGTGGGCTCGGGTTCGAGCGGATAGATGCGCAGGTCGGTGAAGTCGGCCAGCCAGGCGCGCAGCTGGGACTGGCTGAAGCCCTGGACCAGGTGGCCGTAATGGCGGCTCTCGTCGTAGTCGTGTTCGGCCAGCGTGAGTACGGCGATGCGCCCGCCGGGCTTGAGCACCTGATGCGTGCGCTCGAGAGCGGCGCGCGGATCGGCGATGTACTGCAGACTCTGGAGGAACAGTGCGCTGTCGCAGGAATCGGGCGCCAGGTTCATCGCCTCGGCGCTGCTTTGCAGGTAGCGCACCCGTTCCAGGCCGAGCGTGCGCACCCGAGCCCTGCCCGCCTCGACCATCGCCGGTGAGGGATCGACGCAGATCAGTTCCTGCGCGCGCGGCGCGAGCAGCTCGACCATCGCCCCGTCGCCGGCGCCGACGTCGACGCAGCGCCCGAGGACCACGAATTCCAGCAGCGCGTGGGCCAGGTTGTGCCAGGTCCGCCCCGGCGCGTATTCGCGGTGGAGGGTGCCGGCGACGCGTTCGACCCAGGTGGCTCCGGAGCTATGGCGGATCGCGGCGAGGCGCTCGCGGTCCGAGGCCACCAGCGGGTCGTCGTCGCTCAGTCCGCTGACCGCCTGCCAGACGGCGCGGGCGTCGCCGATCAGATCCTCGCGCAAGCGGTAGCGGCGCGCACTGCCTTCGGCGAGGTCGTGGATGAAGCCCGCGTGCTTGAGCTTGGCCAGATGCCCCGAGACCGAGCTCTGGCCCAGATCGAGCACCTGCTGCAACTCGGCCACCGTCAACGGCTGGTCGGCGAGCAGGTGGAGGATACGGATGCGGGTGGCATCGCTGAGCAGCTTGAGCGGTTCGCTGGCCCTGACCATCGCGCGAGTCTCGGTGCGGCGCGCGCTTTGACAAGCCGGGCTAAGGTCCGGCTTCTATCAGAGGGGGCGCTGCCCCCTCGCGCCTTCGGCGCACACCCCCACGGCCTCTGTCGCCCTTCGCCAGCTTCGCTGGCGTTTCCGCCGGGCCTGCGGCCCATTTGCGGCGGAAAACCGGGCTCTGTCGGCCGATGGGGGCCGGCCCGGCCCCCATGGCCCCCTCGGCGGCGCGCTGACGCGCGCAAGGCCGGGATCGGTTTGGTAGCCTTTCCCGGAGCTGTGAGGGT
>JBEPXK010000495.1:0-3461 GCA_041641915.1 Planctomycetota bacterium | reverse complement strand
CTGACCGAGCCGCAGCCCTTTGGCGAGGATCGTGGCTATTTCCTGCCGCGGCTCTACGACCGACGCGCCCCCGTACCGGCGGCGGGCGCGGCCTTGCACCGCAAGCGCATCGCCGCGCATCAGCGCCTGGCGCGGCGCATGCTCGCCTTCCCACGGCTGGCCGGTCAGGGCTTCCGGCGCTACGCCGCGCTCGCCGCAGACAACGACCCTGAGCTCGAAGCCGCCGCTGTCGCCGTGCTGAGCCGGCCGGTGGTGCCCCTGGCCACCGATGCCTACCGCACCCGGCGCCTGCACGGGCGCTACGCCGAGCCCTATCTGCCCGGCGCGATCGCCTGGCTCGCCACCCACGCCGACGCCGCGCTGGTCGCTGCAGCGCTGGAGCGGATCGAGGCTGCCGGGCAGACGGCCAACGCCGCCGCGGTGACCGGGCTGCGTGCGTTGTACGCGGATCCGGCAGCCGTGGACGTCGCGGCGTTGCGTGCGCAGCTCGCTCGCAGCCCGGATCGGATCGAGGCGCTGTGCGACCTCGCGCGTTGGGCGGCGGCGAGCGAACGGATGGACTGCGCCGCGGACATCGACGCGCTGGTACTCGCCTACTACCAGGACCAGCGCGCGAGCTGTAACGCCCCGGTCCACGGGCTGCCCCTGGCCACCTGGGCCGTAGCGCGTTCGCGCGCCGGCGCGCCCGAGGCGGCGCAGGAACTGGTCCTGCGCGTCGGCGAGCTGTTCATCGGTCCGCGCGCCGACTGGGCAGCGGTCGGCAAACGCTCGTGGACGCTCAGCGGCGGCCAGGGGCCCGAAGGCGAGCATCAGGCGCTCGACGACCTCGATGCCGTCCTCCATCCCTGCCTGCTCGATGAGCACGGCGTGTTCCCCGTGCTCGCACTCGGTGCCCGGGTGGGCATGCACAGCACCGGTTGGCGCTACATCCTGGCCCGTCTCTTGCAGTCATCGTTGTACGTCGATCGACCGGACTGCGCGGTCGAACGCGTCGAGCGTTTCCTGCAGCTCTCGCCATTCCGCAGCGACGCGGCGTTCACCGCTGCGCGCGAGCCGATCGAAATCTGCCCGCGCTGTGGCAGCCAGTCCAGCTGCGACCCATTGGCGCGGATCGCCCACACGCTCCACGGTCTGCCGCCGCAGGCGCGATCGCGATTGCAGCAGACCTTCGCCCCTGCGGCGGAGGAACGCCTGTCCGGCGCCCTGCTCCACGCCGCGCTGGGTCCGGAAGACGGCTACATCGCCCGCGTGTTCGAGGCCA
Source organism: Planctomycetota bacterium (assembly GCA_041641915.1). Taxonomy (GTDB): domain Bacteria; phylum Planctomycetota; class UBA11346; order UBA11346; family UBA11346; genus SLQH01. The sequence goes on along the minus strand of JBEPXK010000495.1, from coordinate 2,200 downwards.
TCGGTCGCCACGAGGCGGTGCTCGAGGAGAGCGACAGCCCGTTGTACGCCCGCCTGGTCACCTGGGTCGAGCGCCTGCACCGTATGGCCGGCTCCGGCGGGTCGCGGACCGCGCCGCCGGGTCTGAGCGCCGCGGCGCAGCGGGCCTGGACCCACTTCGCCGGCGATATCGCGGGCAAGGATCACGAGCTGGTCGCGCGCGCGCTGCGCAGCGAGCGCCCGGGTTCCCTGCGCAGCGAAGGCCTGGGCGCGGCGCTACGGCGGCTGTCGGTCCGCGACCGCGCGACCTGTCTGAAATGCTACCGTCATCTGGCCGGAGGCGGCCACGGCGGCAATTGGCGGACGGTGAAGCTCCTCGCCGGCCTGTTGCGCGACATCGTCGGCAAGGACTACAATCCGCCGGGCTGGGCGCTCTACTGCGACCTGTTGCGCCAGGACTGTCACCCGAGCGTGCTGCTGACCCGCTGTCAACTGCCGAACATCGGTGATTTCATCGCCCGCAGCGCCAGCGCCGCGTTGCGCGACCGCGGCGTGGAGGTGACCTACAGCAACCGCGCGGGCTGGCTGCTCGATGAACTCGCGCCGCTGCTCGGCGAGCGCGGTGCGGTGCCGCTGATCGAAGCGTTCCGCATCTACATGATCCACGAGTACAACGATCTCGCGCAGATAGCTACGTTCCTGGAGGAGACGGCTCCCGGACCGCGCTCGGGCCTGCTGGCCTGCCTGCGCAGCGCGGCGGCGCTGGAGTTGGTCGCCTCGCGCTGCGACAAGCGCCGGCGGCGGTTCGCGGCGACCTCCGGACAGGTCGCTTCCTGGGCCACCGCGCTGCGTGAGCACGGCCAGGCGGTCTGCACCGACGCCTCCCTGTCCCCCTCGTGGCGGCTGCAGATGCTGTTGCTCCTGCTCGACCAGCAACGGCAGGCCGACTCTGCAGGGGTGCCGGTGCAGCTGGTCGATCGCGCCACCATTCTCGGGGGCGGTCGCTGCCTGCTCGACCTGCTGCAGGCGGGCATGCCGCTGGATGCCACCGTGGTCAACAACTACCTGATGGCCTTCAGCCGCCTGGCGCCCGACGCGCAATGGCGCGAGTTGGGCGCTCAGGTGATCACCGCCGCGCGTGAGAGCGCGCGCAAACTGCACCATCCGCCACGTATCGGCGGCGGTGCCTTCGGGGGTCCGGCGGCCTACGCTCCTGGTGAGCATCCCTACAGCTTCGGGTTCTCGCTGCTGGCGGCCGCGGTCGCGATCGGCGACGACGCCACCGTGCGCGATCTGGCCAGCAACGACGCGCTCTCGCCGGCCAGCGGCACCTACGCCCTGTTGATCCGTTGCGCGCGGGACGAACTGGCCGCCGAGCTGTTCGCCGCGCGCGCGGCGCAGATCAAGCCCGAGGCGATCGATGCCCGGCGGTGGCCGACCCTGGCTACGGACATCCGCCCGTTCCTCGAGCTTCTGCCCACGGATGGCATGCGCATCCTGGCGCAGATGCTCTTCGCCAGGTTGCCGGAGCCGGATTCCTACGAGCGGCGCATGGTTCGCGGCGGCAAGGTGGAGCTGAGCGACCAGGCGCAGAAGGAATTCCGTGCCGCCGCGGCGAGCGAAGGGCTTGCAGCGGCCGAGCCGGCGATCCGCGATGCGATCATGCGTGTGGCCGAAGATCACTTGACGACGCTACCCGAGCTGCACGGGTTGCTGGCCGCGCGGATCGATGCCTGGTTGCTGACCCGGCCGTTGCCGCCGGGGCCGGAAGTACGGCTCTCCACAGGCGGCATGATCCACGGCATGGGTGTCGCCGCCTATATCGAAGGTAAACCGCCGAGCGGCGAAGCGGGTACGGTTTACGCGATGCTGTTGCGCGACCTGAAGTTGAGCATACAGCAGGGGAACCACGTACGCCTGAATACGCTGATCGATGCGCTCTATCGCGATGGGCCGCAACGGCCGCGCAACTACCTTCCCTGGCAGACGGCGATGCAGGCGGTCTGCAGTAGTTTCGATGGGAGCGATGCCTTCCGCGGATGGACCACGGAACATTTCGCCGGCATGGCCGCGGTGCTCGAACGCCTGTTCGCCGTGCCGGAGGACCTCTGCCCGGTGCCGGGCGTGGATGCGGTCGAGGGCCTGATCGCCTGCCAGCTGCTCGCCGGCAACCAAGCGGAGCTCGCGCGCTGGGAGCTGAAGGCGCGAACGCAAGCGATGGT
>JBEPXK010000494.1:0-3466 GCA_041641915.1 Planctomycetota bacterium | reverse complement strand
GGCGCCTGCCAGCAACTGGCCGGCCAGGTCGAAGACCCCGTCGACGTCGAACGCGTCACCGCAGCGATGGACAAGCTCACCGCTGACCTCGAACGCGACAAGGCCGAACGCGACCGGATCCAGGAAGCCGGTACGTGAAGGTCCTGCTCCTCGCGGGCCAATCCAACATGGTCGGATCGGGCCGCAGCGCCGACCTCGACCGCGCGCGCCTTCCGCAGGCGGTGCGCATCTTCACCGCTTGCGGCTGGACCGGCCTCGACCAGTCCGGCGAGCACTTCGGCCCCGAGGTCGGGGTGGCCGAGGTCCTGGCCGAACGCGGCGAGGCCGCACAGACGGGGCTGATCAAGCACGCGGTCGGCGGAACCTCGTCGTTGGCCTGGGATCCGGACTGGGACCCGCGCGTGGCAGCGCAGACCAACAACGCCGAAGCCGGCCCGCTCTACCGTCAGCTGCTCGATCGGGTCGCCGCCGCGCGCGAACACGGCGCCATCGATCCGGTCGGGGTGCTGTGGATGCAGGGCGAGTCCGACGCCCGCCACCCCGACGTGGCCACGAGCTACGCGAGCACCATGCGCCGGATCGTCAACGCCTGGCGCCACGACCTCGCCCGGCCCGATCTACCCGTGGTCATGGGTCTGGCCGATCCCCCGGCCAATGCCTTCCCCGCCGCCGAAATCGTCCAGGCGGCGCAACGCCTGCTGGCCGAAGACGACGCCCACATCGCCCTGGTCGATACCACCGATCTGTCCAAGCAGGCCGACGCGTTGCATTACGACAGCCGCGGGGTGCGCGAGCTCGGCCGCCGCCTGGCGACCGCCTGGTTCGCGCTGCGCCCGCGCTGATCGGTGCGGGCCGCGATCGCAGGGCGAAGCACCCCGGCAGCAGGAATCACCCGAGGGCTGCGATCTGCAGCTTCAGAACCGGCCTGGGGGCGGCGGCGGAAGCGTGTCCTGGATCGGCCGCGTCGGCAGCGCACGCAGGGCGCCGGCCAGCATCACCGCCCAGGCCGCGGGGATGCCGAAGAAGAACCCGACCACGATGAGACTGGCCGTGGCCCAGTCACCGCCCATCAGTTCCGGCATGCGATGGCAGGTGGGGATGAAATACCAGCCGTAGCCCGCGGCGGCGCCGAGGGTCAGCCACCACAACCGACTGTCGATGGTCACCCGGGCCAGCCAGCCGCCGAGCACCAGCGACATTGCGAACAGCAGCTGCGCCGGCACCCAGGCGCCGAGGGTGACCAGGATCAGATAGGCCGCCGGCGGCGCGAGCAGATCCAGCCGGGCGACCTCAAAGGTCATCCCTCCGGCGAAACAGGCGATCAGGAAGGCGATGGCGAAGGCGGTACAATGGGTCAGCATGACAAGGCAACGCGACCGCGCGCCTACTTGGCGAGATAGCGGCCGAGCAGGGCGCGGGTCGAGGGATTGAAGTCCTTGGCGATCGTGTTCCCGTTCTTGCGGGTGGCGGCGATCTGTGCGACCACCTGCTTGGCGAGCACCTTGCCCAGCTCCACGCCCATCTGGTCGAAACTATTGATGTCCCAGACGAAGCCCTGGACCGCCGTACGGTGTTCGTAGAGGGCCAGCAATTGCCCGACCACGAAGGGCGTGCACTGCTCGAGCAGCAGGCAGTTGGACGGCCGGTTGCCGGGGAAGACCTTGTGCGCGACCAGGTCTTCGCCAACCCCGGACGCGCGCACCTCATCGGCGCTGCGGCCCACGGCCAGGGCGTCGGGCTGGGCGAAGAAGTTGGCCATCAGCTCGTCGTGGTTGGCCACCGGATGCCCCGCGACCTTCATCGGCTGCTGGCTCTTGCGGAAGCCGATGAAGTCGGCCGGCACCACCCGGCCCTGATGCAGCAACTGATAGAAGCTGTGCTGGCCGTTGGTCCCCGGTTCGCCGAAGTCGATCTCGCCGGCTTCGTGCCACAGCGGGCGGCCATCGATGTCGACCCGCTTGCCGTTGGATTCCATGTCGACCTGCTGGATGTGCGGCGCGAACTTGAGCAGGGCCTGGCAATACGGCAGCAACGCCCGGGCCGGCCGGCCGAGGAAGGTGGCGTTCCACACCCCGTACAGACCGAGGAGCACCGGCAGGTTCTTCGCCGGCGGTGCGTCCGTGAAATGGCGATCCATCGCGCGCGCGCCAGCGAGGAATTTCTCGACGTTGGCGAAGCCGTATTGCAGCGCGAGCGGCAACACGCCCACCGCCGAGCACACGCTGTAGCGCCCACCGACCCAGTCCCAGAAGCCGAAGGCGTTGTCCGGATCGATACCGAAATCCGCGACCCCCTCCAGGTTGGTGCTCACCGCCACCATGTGGCGGGCCACCGCCTTCTTGCCCAGGGCCTTGGTGATCCAGGCGCGCACGGTGCGGGCGTTGAGCATGGTCTCGGCGGTGGTGAAGGTCTTGGAAATCACCACCACCAGCGTGGTCGCGGGATCGAGCCCCTCGAGCGCACGGTTGACATCGATCGGATCGACGTTGGCCAGGAAGCGCAGGTTGCGACCGGCGGCGGCGCGGGCGCAGCCCTTGTCGGTGCGCAGCGCCTCATGGACGAACTCCGGGCCGAGGTAGCTGCCGCCGATGCCGATGGCGACCACGTCGGTCAGCTTCGCACCGGTCGCCCCGGTCAGCTTGCCGTTACGGATGCGATCACTGAAGGACTTGATCCGCTTGAGCACCGCGTGGACGTCGTCGACCACGTTGTGGCCATCGACCTCGATCACGCTTTCGGCATCGGCGCGCAACGCGGGATGGAGCACCGCGCGATCCTCGGTGCGGTTGATCTTCTCACCGGCGAACATCGCCTTGATCTTCGCCGCGAGCCCGGCCTCCCTGGCCAGGTCGAGCAGCAGGCGGGTGGTCTCCGGCATCGCGTTCTGCCGGCTGTAGTCGAGCACCACGCCTTCGGCTTCCACGCTCATCGCCTTGTACCGCTTCGGATCCTGCAGCAACTCGCGCAGGTGGAGCTTGCGCATCTGCTTGGCATGTGCCTTGAGGGCTTTCCAGGACGGGCTGCGGGCGAGGCTCATGGGGCTATCCTCCACGTGGACAGGCGCTGGCAGACCCAGCGGCGATCGGGCGCTCAGGTTCTCGGCCAACGCGCACGATGCAAAGGGCAACCCGGCGTCTGCCTCACCATACCGATGACCTCCGAGGCGAGGATTGGCCGCGCACGCAAGGGCGCGCACACTGGACCATCCACGCTGGCACGCGCGCAAGCATCTGTGTGCAGATCCCGGGAGAGGACATGCCGCGCCCCGATCGTAACGACCGCCCAGCCCGACCCGGTGCACGCGAGCGCGCCGACGCCGGCCGCGAGCGCGCCAGCTCGGCCCGCAAACCGGCAGCAGGGCGCAAACCGGCAGCCGCACGCAAGCCGGCGGCAGAGCGCAAGCCCGAGAGCGCACGCAAGCCGGCGGCAGAGCGCAAGCCCGAGAGCGCGCGCAAGCCGGCAGCAG
>JBEPXK010000493.1:0-3488 GCA_041641915.1 Planctomycetota bacterium | reverse complement strand
GCTGGTCTGCGGCGGCGCGGGGCAGTCCGACGCCACGTACACGGTGTAGACCAGGAACAGGAATCCCGACGCTTCCTCGAGGCGGTCTTCATTGAGATAGCCGAGCAACCGCAGGTCCTGCTCTTCGGCGCCGACCAATCGCCGCGCGGCGAGGCGGGCGAATTCGCGCAGACCACGCAGGCCAGGAGCGAGATTCTCCACCTCCGGCGGTACCGCGCAGGCATGGAGGATCACGCCGTCCTCGTGCACCAGTACCTGGTCCGCGCGATGCAGCACCAGGCCGATGCGCACCTCCTTGGTCTCGACATCCTCAGCGATCGCTTCGCGGGTCGCAAACCAGGACTCGTACTCGAGACTCTCCAGCACGTCGAGTTCGACCTGGCGCACCAGGCCGCGGACGGTCCACAGCTCCCGCCGGGGCATGGCCATCACCAGCGTCGGGCCGTCTTCTGCGCCTGCTCCATCCGTGTCCATCGCCCGGCGATCCTAGTCCGGTACCGCTGGCGTTCAATCGGCCACAGGACCGGATCGTGCGCCAACCGGTGCTCGGCCGCCGGGCGCCGGGCGCCGGGCGCAGGCGACCTCGCCCGGCCGCGCCGCGCAAGCGCCGCCCTTCTCTCACACGCGCAGGCGCAGGTGACGACGACGGCCATGGCATCAGCGCCACGGCCCGCATGATCGCTGCCGGAGAGCACGAGCCGGATGGAACAGGACGCCGCCACCATCGCCTGCAGCAAATGCGCGAGCTTCATAGCTCCGGAGGAGTTCGAACAGGGCCTGGCGGTCCGCATCGCTGGCGAGCCGGTCTGTACCGCCTGCACCGATGCTCTGCCCACCCAGGTGAAACTGCGCATCGAGCGCTTGCGCGCACAACGCGGCCTCGACGCCACGGTCTATCGCTACCGTCACCCGGCTCATCCCGAGCTGGAGAGCTTCACCTTCACCAGCACCCATCAACTGATGCGCCATCGCCGTGCGCGCAATCGCGGCGAGCCGTTCACCGCACCGATGATCGGGCCGCGTTCGGCCGCTGCCGTCCCCCCTTCGCCCGCCCCGCTCACGGCGAGCACCACCCGCCGCTGGGGCATTGCCGGCGGCATCGCCACGGCCGCGATCGTCACCGGCATCGTGCTGTCGTTCACGCTCGGCAACGGTGGCCGCGACGAACGCCCGATCGTCCGCGCGGACTTCCCCGCCGACCCCCAGCAGGCCTGGCCCCTGGCAGCCGCGCAACTGAACGACGCGCATCCGGTGCGCGAAACCATCGCCGCGGAACTCGCGCGCAGGCAGCAGCCGGCGCTCGAGGCCCTCCGCAACGCCCTGGCCGACGAGGATCCGGTCGCTGCGCGCGCTGCCCTGGCCGAGGTCGTCTATCCCGACCACCCCGATTTCGCCCGCCATCACAAACGCACCGCTCTGCTCGCAGATCGTGTCGCCGAACTCGAGCGGCAGCAGATCCGACTGGCCGAGCGCCGCGCGCGCGCCGAGGACCCGCCCGCCGAGGACACGCCACCTGCGATCGACCCGGCCCAGCGCGGGCCCACCGGCCCGGCTACGGCGCCGCCACCGGGCGACGAGCCAGACGAGGAACCGGACGAGGGGCGCGAAGCCGCGCTCGCCACTGCCGATGCGCCAACGCCGAGGCCGGAACAGCCGGCGACGGAAACGGAAACCGAGCCGGAGCGAGACGCGGAAGCCGAACCTGAACCGGCGCACGAGACGGCCACAGCCCCTGCGAGCCCACCGGCACCGGGTACGGATGCACCGCCGCGGGTCGAGCCGGTGAAGATCGAGCTCGCGGACATGATCGCCGCGGACGATCCGGCGTGGAGCCGGGACGACCGGGGCGCCCGGCTCGAGGCCACACTCGGCACCCTCAGCCGACAGCTCGTCCTGCCACCCGGCGACTACGTTCCCTGGGTCCAGGTCCGCGACACCAACGACACCGGCTACCTGCTGGTCAGCGTCGCCAGCACCACCTTCGAGCTGCCGGGCACGGTGGAGACCGGGCAGCGGGCGCGGTGGCACCGCATCCCGGGCGCTGCCGCGACGGTGGGCGACCAGGCGGTGCAACTCGATGTGATCGGCAGCAAACCGGGGTGGAACATCTTCCGCATCGTGTTGACCGATCCGCGAATCGATCATCCCCCGCAAGGCATCGACGCCATCACCGCGGCCACCTGGGCCGACACCGCGGCGGATGACGAGCCGGCGGCGGATGACGCACAACCCGAACCCACCGTCACCGCCTTCGAACCCGCCCTGCTCGGCCAGTGGCAAGAGCGCAACTACCTCGTCCCCAATCATCTCCTGCCCGATTATCTGCCGCAGAACTGCTCACCGGAACTCTACGCCTCGGATAGCCGTCGGAATATCGGCCACACCCTCCATCTCGATCTGAGCGAACGCGAACTCACCGATGGCGGATTGGTGGTGTTGCTCCATCCCATGCGTCTGTTGCGCAATCGTCTCCACGCCATTTTGATCGATGAGCGCGGTCGCCGCCACGAACTGCCGGATGTCATCTTTCCCGACGCCGAACCGGCTTGGTCACCCTATGTCATCGATATCAGCGCCATCCCCCTGCCGGAGGATCCGCGTTCCGGCTTCGACCCGCGCCAGCTCGCGCGGCTGACCTTCGCCGATCCCAACGATGACCTCGCGACCCCTTTCATCCTCGGCAAGACGGTCGCTGTCACCGGCCGCGCACCGCAGCAAGAGGACCTCGAGCTGCGCTTCCGCGCTTTGCGCGCGCCGGAGGCCGAAGCCCTGGTCAAGTTGCTGCACTACGTGTGGCAGCGCCGCGCCACCGGTGCCTGGCAAGAGGGTTTCGACCCGACCAAGGTCAAGCTGCTGGTCGGCGAACAGCTGTTCAAAGGCAGCTTCCAGCGCGATCTCTACGATGGGCTCGAAGAGCTGAACGGCAAACGTCCACAAGACCGCTCGGTCGCGCCGCTGCAGATGGTCGACGCCTGGCTCGACAAGACCTTCATCATCCCGCCGGAACTGATCGACAAGGCGCATCACCACCTGATCGTGGTCGCCACCGGCGGCAAGGAATTCGCCATCGGCCTCGATGTCACTCGCGCCCAAGAGAATTTCTGGCGCAAGATGATCATCGAGGCGATCCGCAGCGGGGTGCTGCCGGTGGTCGCACTCGGCCCGAACAAGACCCACGAGCACAACGTGCCCCAGGCGCAGGAACTGTGGACCAAGGTGCTGGCGATGATCAAAGAGGACTTCCCCGGCGTGCCGGTCATCGACCTGCGCGAGGTGCCGGTGAGCGGCTTCGAACGCTTCCCGCCGGGCTCCTCCGACCTGTGCACGCGCCTGCTGCTCGAGTCCTACGCCGAGCTCAAGCAGCGCATCAAGATCCTGAGCAGATTCTAAGGTGGGGCTTCTATCAGAGGGGGCGCTGCCCCCTCGCGCCTTCGGCGCACACCCCCCCGGCCTCTGTCGCCCTTCGCCAGCTTCGCTGGCGTTTCCGC
>JBEPXK010000492.1:0-3521 GCA_041641915.1 Planctomycetota bacterium | reverse complement strand
CGGCGGCCGATGGAGCGCGACGAGCGACAGCGAGGAAGCCGGGCCCGGAGGGACGGCGGAAACGCCAGCGAAGCTGGCGAAGGGCGACCGAGGCCGTGGGGGTACGCGCCGAAGGCGCGAGGGGGCAGCGCCCCCTCTGAAGGAAGCTTCTCGCTGTTCGCTGTGCCCACAATGCCGCTTGTGGGCTGGGCCAGCGTCCCGCTAGACTTCCGGCGTGCTCGACGCCCGTCGTCCGTTTCTCGCGTACTGCCGCCTCGAGCTCGGTCTGGCGGCCAACACGCTCGCGGCCTACCGCCGTGACCTCGATCGGATCCATGCCGGGCTCGAAGCTCTGGGGCTCGATCTCGCGACGGTGGGGCCAGACGAGGTCGCCGACCTGCTCGCCTGGCTGCGACGCGAACACGCTTACGCCGCCGCGTCGCTGGCGCGGTTGATGGTGACCCTGCGGATGTACGCGCGCTACCTGGTCATGGAGGGCCGGCTGGAGCGCGATCGCATCGGCCTGGCGCGTTCACCGCACCTGTGGCAGGAGCTGCCCGAGGTGTTGAGCGTGGACGAGGTCGAGGCCCTGCTGCACGCGCCGCCGGCCGGCCCGATGCGCCCGCGCGATCGCCTGGCGCTCGAACTGCTCTACGGCAGCGGGGGGCGGGCGAGCGAGGTGGTCGGGCTCGGGCTCGGCGATCTGCTTGAAGGCGGGCGGCTGCTGCGTCTGCGTGGCAAGGGTCGCAAGGAGCGGATGGTACCGTTCCACCCCGCGGGCCATCGCGCGCTCCAACGCTATCTCGAACAGTTGCGGCCGCAGCTCGACCCGCAGCATCGCCAGGAGGCCATCCTGCTCACGCGGCGCGGCAAGCCCATGTGTCGTCAGGCGCTGTGGCGGCTGGTGCGCGATTGCGGCCGGCTGGCCGGCATCGACAAGCCGGTCTTCACCCATCTCCTGCGCCACTCCTTCGCCACCCACATGCTTGAGAACGGGGCCGATCTGCGGGTGGTGCAGGAGCTGCTCGGCCACGCCAACATGACCACCACCCAGCGCTATACCCACGTCGACGCCAAACGCCTGCGCGCGGTGCATCAGCGCTTCCATCCGCGCGCGTGAGCGGGTCCACCGCTGTTCGCAGCCGGCGAATGGGGCTTTCTCGCCATCGCGCCGAGCGATATCATCGACCGGACCCATGGCCGACGATCGCATCCTGGTTCTGGCACAACAAAACGGCTACCTGACCGATTCGCGCATCGGCGAGGCGGAGGTCGCCGCCGCGCACGCCTGCGAACTGGGGCGAACGGTGCGGCCGCGCGATCTGCTCGTGGAATGGGGCGACCTGAGCCCGGAACAGCTCGACCGACTGGCCACCCAGCGCGCCGATGGCGACGGTGACCAGCCGACGCCGCCGGGCTTCCGGGTCCACGGGCGTTTGGGCGAGGGTGGGATGGGCGATGTCTATCTCGCCGAACGCCTGCGCGACGGCTGCGACGTGGCGCTGAAGGTGCTGCCCCGACGCTTGCAGGCGAATCAGGAGTATCGCGCCCGATTCCAGCGCGAGGCGCGGGCCCTGGGGCGGTGCGAGCACCCGCATGTGATCGGGTTCGAGGACGCGGGCTCGGTCGAAGGATTGCCCTGGCTGGCGATGGAAGCGGTGCGCGGCAGCGACCTCAAACGTCATCTGCTTGAACGCGGCGCGCTCGACGAGGCCGCCGCGCGTTGCCTGTTGCGGCAGATGGCCGCGGCGCTGACCCACGTCTGGCAGCGCGGTATCGTCCACCGCGATGTCAAGCCGTCGAACATCCTGCTCGCGCCGGCGCGGCCGCGCCAACGCGAGCCATTCTGCGCCAAACTGATCGACTTCGGTCTGGCCAAGTTTCGTGAGGAATTCGCCCCGACCGGAATCCACGATCTCACCGGCACCGGCATCGCTGTGGGCACGCCGCACTACATGAGTCCGGAGGCCGCTTCGGGCGATCGCAGCGCCGATCCGCGGCACGATGTCTATTCGCTCGGCGCCACGGTCTATCACGCCCTGCTGGGCAAACCGCTGTACAATGGCCGCAGTTCGGCGGTGATCATGTACAAGCAGGCGACCAGCCGGCTCGACATCACCCCGCTCGAACGCATGGGCCTGAGCCCGGAATTCCTCGACCTGCTGCGCGGCATGCTGGCCAAGCCGCGCGAGGGGCGCATCGCCTCCTGGGAGGTGGTCGTCGAGCGCGTCGCCGGACTGCCGCCCCTGCCGGGTGCCGGTTCCTCCGGGCGCCTGCACCGCGCTCCGCCGGGCCTGCGCCCCATGCGGCTGGCGATCATGGGCGCGGCGCTGCTGCTGATCATCGCTGGCGTGGCGTTGAGCCTGCTCGGCGAGAGCGAGGCCGGCGGGGTGGTACGCGTGGGCCCGGACGAGCTAGCTGTCGAACTCGCCGCAGCGGTCGAACGCGTCGACGGCGTGCCCGGCGGCGAGACGGTGCTGCTGCTCGAACCCGGCCGATATCGCGGAAATCTCACCATCGCCTTGGAGCGGGGTCTGCTCAGCCTGCGCGCGGCCGAGGGCGGGGTCGAGCTGGTCACCGCCGATACGCACGAACCCGCCTTGCGCTACGTCGGTGGGCCGGGTGGGCGTCTGCGGCTGGTCAACATCGCTGTGCGCGGCGGGCTGGAACTGGGTTCCGGGCAATGCGCGCTGGTGGGCGGGTCGGTCGCCGGGCCGCAGATCGCGCTGCGGGTCGACGGCGGCGAACTGACGGTCGATCGCGCCCGGATCGATGGCGGACCGACGGCGCTCGCGCTCGCACCGGGCAGTCGGGCCCGGCTGGATCGCGTCCGACTCACCGGCGCCGGGCCGGTGGTGCGCGCGCACGACGCGCGGCTGGAGCTGCGTCGCTGCCGCCTGCTCGCGACCGCCAGCGCCACGGACGCGGTGCTCGCCGTCGACGGCGGCGAGCTGATCGTCGAGGAGACGATTCTCGCCGGCAATCGCACCGGATCCGGCTGCGCGTTGCGCGCGCTCGATTGGGGCGAGCTGCGTCACGTGCGCGTCGAGGGCGTGGCTACCGGCATCGTGGCCCACAATAGCACCCTGGGGCTCATCGAGGCGGTGGCGATCGAAGCTGCCGGGACCGGCATCGCCTGGCACGGCCCCGATCTGGTCGAGCGTAGCTGGCGCGAGCTGAAGATCCGGGCGCCGCGGGCGTTCATCGGGCTCGAGGACGACGGTTGGCTGGGCGAGGGGCCGGATCCCCGGCGTCTGGCCGACATCCCCTGACGCACCGCCGCGGCCCGGTTGGCGCAGCGCCAATTGATGTCGGCCCGCGCCCAGCCAAGGTGGGCCTCCGCCCACAACCCAAGGGTTGCGAGCATAGGGCTCCGGCCCACCTTTCTGCTCTTTCATCAGGGGACTTCGTCCCCCGAACCCCCTGTGCCTCGGCAGCTTGTGACAGCGCCGCTTTCAAAACGTTGTTTTTTGTCGCTGTCACAAACAATCGAGGCACTAAGGTGGGCCTCCGCCCACAACCCAAGGGTTGCGAGCATAGGG
>JBEPXK010000491.1:0-3525 GCA_041641915.1 Planctomycetota bacterium | reverse complement strand
AATCACCCGTCGAAGCTGAACAGATGCGCCAGGCGCGTCATCTCCAGCGTGCGGACGACGCGATCGGTGGCATTGCGCAGCACGATGGTCGCGCCTTGACGCACGTGGACGTCGCTGATGTAGACCAGCCCGGCGATGATGGTCGAGGAGATCACGGTGAAGCCGCCGACATCGACCACCACCCGGCGGTAGGGCCCGGGCGCGGCCTCGACCAGGCGTTGGGCCCAGCGGTCGACCCCGCGGCACATGTCGAAATTCTTGTGCATGTCGACCACCAGCTCGTCGCCTTCTTCGTGCAGATCGAAGCCGCGGTTGTCGGCGGCCGGCAGCCGTTGGCGATCGATGGTCATGGCGGTCTCCTCGATCGGCCGCGGCGGTGATGTTCCTGGGGGAAACATCTTCGTTTTCGCTTGCGCGGACGACCCTCGGGATCGGATTTGACCGGCCCCGGTCGAGCTCCGCAAGGCCAAATGCGTTCGGTTCTGTAGCCCCGCCGACGAAGGTTGCGGGGCTTCGGTCCACGCCGCGCGTTGAGCCGCGGCGCCGCGCGGATATGAAGCGGAGCATGCCGCACGAGATCCCCGTCGCCGTTTCCGCTCTCGCTCACTTCGCCGACCTCGAGTTGCCCGCGCGTGCGAGCACCGGCGCGGCCGGGGTCGACCTGCCCGCCGCCATCGCCGCGCCGCAGACGATCGCGCCGGGCGAGCGCGCGCTCATCCCCACCGGCCTGTGCATCGGCGTGCCCGCGGGTTACGAGGCCCAGGTGCGCCCGCGTTCGGGCCTCGCGCTCAAGCACGGTCTGGCGGTGCTCAACAGCCCTGGCACCATCGACAGCGACTACCGCGGCGAGGTGAAGATCATCCTGGCCAACCTCGGCACCGAGCCGGTGACCATCGAACGCGGCATGCGCATCGCCCAACTGGTGCTCGCGCCGGTGGTCGCGTTGCGCTGGGAGCGGGTGGACAGCCTCGGCGCGACCGCGCGCGGGGCCGGCGGGTTCGGCTCGACCGGGGCCGATTGAGGGGGCATGGGGGGCGATGCAACTGCTGGTCGATTGCGGTAACACGGGGATCAAGCTCGGCTGGACCGACGCCGCCGCGCGTGCGGCCGATCTGCTGCAGCACGCCCGCACGGTCGCGGCCAATCCCCAGGCCCTGACCGAGGCGATCCGCGACTGCGACGCGCGGCTTGCCGGGGTGGTGCTGCTGCCGGGCAATGACCAGCACGCCGATCTGTTCGCCGCGAGCTGGCGCAGCGGCCCCTATCGCGATCGTCCCCTGCGCCGGGTCGGCGCCGATCTCCCGTTGCCCGCACTCGGTCAATATCCTGGCTGCGGCGCCGATCGGCTGCTCGCCGGGTGGGCCGCGGTCCAGGCGCTGCACGGTGACTGCGTGATCGTGGATGCGGGCACCGCGACCACCGTCGATGCCTGGCGTGGTACCGACACGTCGGTCGGCGCCGCTTTCCTCGGCGGGATGATCCTGCCGGGCGCGGCGGCCTGTCTGCGCGGGCTGCGTCAGGCGGCGCCGCGTCTGCCGGCGGTCGATCCGGGCGCGGCGGTCGACGGATCCTGTCAGCGTACCACCCGCACCGCGATCGCCGCCGGGATGGCGATCGGCTATCCGGCGATGGTCGCGCGCTGCGTCGAGCAGCTGCGCGCCGATTGCGGGATCGACCGCGTGGTGCTCGCGGGCGGCGCGGCGGCACAGCTGGCCGCCACGGTGCCGCATGCCGCGCAGCACGAGTACCTGGTGCTCCGTGGATTGGCGCGGTTGGCGGCGAGCGCCGGCTTGATCGCCCGTTGAGGCTGGTGGGGCAGCGTAGGCCCGCGCCGAGGGCTTGCGGTTGTGTCCTCGCCCCGCGGTCCATGCTCGGGGGTCCACGAGAAGGGAGATACCATGCGTGCATTATGCATTGCCATCGCCATCGGTTGTGCCGTCGGCGGGCTCGCCGCGGCCGAGAACGGCGGGGCGACGATGAAGGAGGGCGAGCAGCTCGCCTTGAACGAGAAGGACAAGCAGGTCATCGAGGACTTCAGCCGCATGCTCGGCACTCAGGTCGCGGCGCAGATCAAGGCGCTCGATCTCGACCAGGAGGCGGTGCTCGCTGGCATCAAGGATGAGGATGCCGCTCAGCCCGATCGGCAGAAGATGCAGCAGCTTTATCAGGCGCATCAGCAGGTGATGGCCAAGAAGGCCAAGATCTGGAAGCAGGGGGCCGGCCTGCCGCTGGCCACCGGCAAGGAGTTCTACGAGTCCTACAAACAGCAGGATGATGTGACCGTTACCGAATCCGGCCTCGCCTACGAAGTGCTCGAGCCCGGCCCGGAAGATGCCACCCGGCCCGATGCCACCGACACGGTGCGGGTCGAGTACACCGGCCGGCGCACCACCGGCGAGGTGTTCGACGCCTCGGAGCGCCACGGTCAGCCGATCGAATTCCCGCTCAATGGCGTGATCGCCGGTTGGACCGAGGGCGTGCAGCTGATGCCGGTGGGCAGCACCTACCGCTTCGTCATCCCCGGCGAGCTGGCCTATGGCGAGTACAACCCGCAGTCGCGCAACCCGACCGGTACCCTGATTTTCGATGTCGAACTGCTCGACATCCTCGATCGGCAGGCCGGTGGCGCGACCATCGACACCGGCACCCAGGCCGGCACCGCGGAGCCGGAGACCGCCGAGACCGCCGAGACCGCCGAAGGCGCGGATGCGCAGGCAGGGCCCGACCAGGGCGACGCCGAATAGCAGCAGTTCCCGGCGCGGCGCCAGATCCGCGCGATCCGCGCCGGGGCATGCCTTTCTATCAGAGGGGGCGCTGCCCCCTCGCGCCTTCGGCGCGTACCCCGACAGAGGCTGCGAGGCGCCGACCGGGGGATCCAAAGTCAGGTACGATGCATCAACGCCGGATCGCCCGGTTGGTGCGGATCTTGATCCAATGCCGCACCGTCTCGCGGACGGTGTCGATGGCGAAGGGCTTGGGGAGGAAGCCGGCTGCGCCGTGGCGGCGCAGCCGCTGCGCGGTCTCGTTTTCGCCGTGGCCGCTCATCAGCACCACCGGCACGCTCGGATCGCGCTGCCGCAGATGGGTGAACACGCTCGCCCCGTCACGGTCCGGCAACGAGAGGTCGAGGATGACGAGGTCGATCCGACTGTGGTTGGCGTCGAACCAGGCGACCGCCTCCTCGCCGCTGCCCAGCGCATCGCAATGGCAGTTGAGCCCCGCGAGCACCCCTGCGAGCAGCACGCGGATGGACTCGGTATCGTCAACGACCAGCACGGTGCCGTTCATCGCGGTCTCCACAGGCGGCGCCCATACTAACCAGTACCGGTCGCGAGCGAAAGGCTGGGGTCGGCTTGGTAGCACTCTCCAGGAGCTCTGAGGGCCCCGTCTACTCAGATGCTCTCCCCTTCAGAGGGGGCGCTGCCCCCTCGCGCGCTCACGCGCGTCCCAGCTGCGCTTGCTCCTCGCTTCGCTGCGGGGCTGCGCTTGCGCTGCGTCGGCCCGGTGGCCCCACCGGGGCCACCT
>JBEPXK010000490.1:0-3525 GCA_041641915.1 Planctomycetota bacterium | reverse complement strand
GTTCAGGTCCGGATAACGTTTGATATAAGGCGCATGCAGCGGCCCGCCAAAGGTGCGTTTACGGCGCGACCAAACGTAAGTCAGCGCTACCCCCGACCAGGCGTCCGATCCGGGGGCCGAGCCGCGGTCAACGTATCACACGCGGGCGCAGGTCCTCTGGCCGAGTCAGGGCAGTGACTTGGAGGAACGCGGGAGGTACCGGCGTTTGGGGCGGCACGGGGGGGTGCGGGTGGTCGATCGGACTGGCATGGCGAGTGCACCGGTTGGGGCGATCCAGGTCGGTGGTTGTGTCTCCATCGCCGTCGCGTCTGTCGTTCACCCCGGCCCGTATCTGGGCCTTCTGCAGCCAAGGAATACCGTATGACTTTCCATCCTCCTTCCGTTCGTCTGGTCGGGAAGGCCCTGTTGACCGCCGCCTGTCTCGTCGTGGCCGGCCTGTTTGCAGCGGAGGTCACCGCAGCAGAAGGGGCGAGACCGGCTGCGGGAGGCAGCGATAACATCGGCGCCTATTCCTGGGTCGACAGCGATGCGCCCGACGGGCCGGAAGAGGCCTGGCAGGATATCAGCGAGACCGGCGAGAGCCTGCCGCTCGGCGACCAGGACTTCGACTTTCATGAGGTCGATCTGGATTTCTCGTTCACCTATTACCAGCAGTCCTGGGATTCTGTCTTCGTGTCCGAGTACGGCATGCTGACCTTCGGCGCGGGCGCGACCTATCCACCCGGCGACGAGCCGCTGCCGTACATTTTCGCACCGGCGAACACCATTGCGCCGTTCTGGGCCGTCCTGGATGTCGCCATGGGCGGCAAGGTCTATTTTCAGTCCTTCGAGGACTACGCGATCGTGCAGTTCGATAGCGTCCGGTTCCTGCTCGACCAGGGCCGTGCGACCTTCCAGGTGGTTCTCTATGCGGATGGCAGTTTCGAGTATCGCTACCAGTCGTTCTCCGGGCCGACCGACGATGGCATCATCGGTTGGCAGCGCGACTACTCGGTCGGGGCCACCATCGCCTTGAAAGAGGAGTACATCTACGATGGGTTGACGATCCTGGTCACGCCGAACGCCGCCGGGCGACGCATACGCATCGACGTCGATCCGGATGCGGGCGTCGGCGCCGCGATCGATGGCGGTTCCCCCCAGCCGGTCCCCGTCGATTTCGATGGCCTGGGGGTTGGCGTCGATCACCTGATCGACTTCGAGGTGATCCAGGGCGAGGGCTGAGCCCGTCGGGTGGCGGGCGCGCAAGCGCTCGCCTTGTGTAGGACCGGCCTGGTATGTGCTTCCAGGCCGGCCTGGCGTGGCGTGATTTAGGGTGGACCTAAGGCTTGTGGCG
The DNA here is from genome assembly GCA_041641915.1 of Planctomycetota bacterium. Lineage (GTDB taxonomy): Bacteria > Planctomycetota > UBA11346 > UBA11346 > UBA11346 > SLQH01. Next base: position 2,192 of record JBEPXK010000490.1, on the reverse strand, counting down.
ATGACGCCGAGGCCTGGATCATTCTTAAATCGCAGGCGTCGCGCGTCCTCCGCCGAGCGGAGCAGGTCGACCCCAGCGGCGTGTGATACCGTCGCTGGGGTCCCTATGTTGTCTGTCGATAGCTGCTTACATGACGTTGACCGGTGCTGACGCGCTGATGGGGCTCTTCGTGGAGCCGGTTGCCATCAGCGTTGGTACGGGTGGCGCACCAGGGATGGCCCATGCCCGTGGCCGAGCGACCTGCGATCGAGGCGCCGGTTGCCGGCAGGCACCGACCATCCACCGGCCTGCGCCGCGGGCCCAGTTCCTGGATCGCTCCCGATGTCTGTACCAGGCCGTCTCGCCATCGCATTCCAGCCGTCCTCTGCGGCCGGTCTGATCCTGCTGGCCGTCTGCATGGTGGCATCGGCCCGTGGCGGTAGGGCGGTGCCCGCCGGCGGCCGCATCTCCTTCCAGGGCTTCGGCGATCACGCGATCGTGCCGTGGCAGAGCGTGCGCTACTTCATCCATTGCGGCAAGGCCACCTTCCAGCTGGTGCTGTACGCCAACGGCGACTTCGGCTTCCGCTACGGGTCGATCACGGGACCGACCGACGAACCCACCATCGGCTGGCAACACGACGCGGCGAACGGTGCGACCATCGCCTACGACGAGGACCACGTCGCGATGGACCGGACCGTCGCCATCGACCGACCATGGCTGACCGTGTTCCGCGACCATTACCACAAGGAGGAGGAATTGTGCCCAGAACCGTTCTTGCAGTGATATTCGCCGTCTGCGCCACGTCGCTGAGCGCTGCGGATGGCGCCTTCGCCCCGCCACCCACCGTAACCATCCCCGCCGGGACCTTCACCATGGGCGACACCACGGCCGGGCAGGAGGTCGCCTGGCACCGCGATGCCGCCGCCGACGGCGCCGGCGACGGTGGGGGCAGCTGGCGCTCCGGCCGCATCGGCGAGAACGAGACGGTGGAGCTGCGCTGGTCTGGCGCCACCGGCGATCAGATCTCCTTCCATGTCCGCACCGACACCGACGGCTATGCCCACTCGCCGGACTACAGCAACGTGCTGGAATTCCGCGTTGACGGGACGGTGGTCGAGGTGTGGTCGGGCGTCACCGCCTGGTCGGCGTATACCCACACGCTCCCCGCCGGGGATCACGAGCTGGTGTGGCGCTATCGCAAGAACCGCAGCTACTTTGCCAGCAAGGACCGCGTCTGGGTCGACGGCATCAGCGTCGACGGTGGCGACCCGCTGGCGACTACGGCCATGTCCACACCGGGCGTCACCAGCGCCGGGCTGGGCAAGGACTGGGAACGGCCGACCCGCAGCGTGACGCTGACCCGCGCCTACGCGCTGTCCGCCTATGAGATCAGCAACGCCCAGTACGCCGCGATGCTCAACTGGGCGCTCGACCCCGATGGCGATGGCGAGACCGACGACGCCCTGGTCTACGTCCGGCTCTACCAGGGCACGCCGACCCGGGTGCAGAACGTCGACACGGACCCCCAGGAAGGCGGCAGCTGGTATTCCCGGGAACTGGTCGATCTCGACGGCAACAACTGCCAGATCGTGTGGGAGGACGGCAGCTTCGGCATCAAGGATGTGGACGATCACAAGGACGGTGCGGTCGATAGCCGGGCCGATCATCCGATGGTCGACGTGTCCTGGTACGGCGCCATGTTCTACTGCTTCGCGCTCAACCGCCGTGCCGGAATCGACAACCCGATCGATCTGCAGGACTGGTCCGTGGATCCGAGCATGGATGGCTGGCGTCTGCCCACCGAGGCCGAGTGGGAACGGGCCGCGCGGGGCGGTGACGGCCGGCTCTATCCGTGGGGCGACGAATATGATGCGGACCAGGTCTGCTCATTCGGCAACACACATGGCTATACTCTGTACCCGCAGACCATGCCGGTGGATTCGTTCACGGCCAATCCCTACGGCCTCTACAACATGTCCGGCAACGTCAGCGAATGGTGTCTGGACTGGTACGATCGCGATTCCTACGATGGGCCCCAGGCGGTGACCGATCCGTGGGTCGGCGAGGAGGGCGACTCGAGCAGCCGGGTGGTGCGCGGCATCCTCGCTTCGGCCCGCGAACTGCGCGTGTCCTCGCGCAGCGGCACGGTGCCCCGGTATACCATCATGGAGGGCTTCCGTCCGGTGCGCCTCGGCGGTCTGTCGATCCGG
>JBEPXK010000489.1:0-3529 GCA_041641915.1 Planctomycetota bacterium | reverse complement strand
GATGCCGCAGCTCACGCCGACGGGCTTCGCGGTGGTGAACACCCGGTTCGCGCGCGACCGCGATACGGTCGTCCATCACGACGCGCGGATGATGATCATGGTGCCATTGGCGGGGGCGCACGCCCCGAGCTTCGAGCCGATCGCGGGGCCTTACGCGCGGGATCGCGAGCACGTCTACCGTGGCGAGGAAGCGATCGCCGGCGCCGATCCGGCGAGCTTCACCCTCGCACGCCATGGCTGGGCCCACGATGCGAGACGGAGTTACTACGGCGCCGAGGCGGTGGAGGGGGTCGACCGGGCGAGTTTCGTGAGCATCGACGACATGTATGCGATCGATGAGCACCGGCTCTACTGGTACGGGCGGCCGCAGCCCTGCGATCGTGCGAGCTTCACCATCATCGACACCTTCTTCTGCAAGGACCGCGAGCGGGTGTGGTTCGAGGGCGCGCTGCAGAGCGGCATCGATGCGCCGAGCTTCGCGGCCAGGACCATTTTTTATTACGTGGACAAGCATCGGGTCTACGAGCGCTGCACGCCCCTGCCGCTTACGCCGGAAGAGACGTCCTTTCCCGCGCCCGCGTACGCGCTCGGTGCGCGCGCGGTCTACTTCCTCGACACGCCCCTGCCCGAAGCCGATCCGGCCAGCTTCGCCGTGCTCGCGAACAACTTCAGCAAGGACGCGCACCGCGTGTACTATCGCGACCGGTTGATCCCGGGCGCCGACGCGCCCAGCTTCGCCGTGACCAACTACCTCGAGTCCTGCGACAAGCACCGGGTCTACACCATCCGTGCGGGCGAGGTGGTGGTGCTGCGCGAGCGCTGAGCCGTCTCTGGGCGGGGTCCATCACACACCGCGGTCGGGCCGGGCCAGCGGGCGTGTCCCGCCGGGTTGTCGAGCCACACCCAGCCGCGGACGCCGTGGGTCGGGCCATTGTCGGTCGCGGTCCCGGTCGACCGTCTGCGGGTGCGCCCGCGGCGGGCATGTGCACCCCGGGTCGCACGACCCCCGACAATCGAAAGGCCGCCCCATGCCATCGGCTCCATCGCGGATCTGCTCCATCCTCTGTCTGCTGTTCGCCCTGGCGGCGCCGGTCACGACGTACGCGCTCGAGGGCGGCAATCGCGTGGTCGCTCTGGTGATCGAGGATCTGCTGCCCGATCTGCAGAGCGAACTCGATATCTGGAAGGCCGATCTCCAGGCCGAGGGTTACGATCCCATCATCAACACCTGGCCGCGATCGCAGACCGAAACCCGTGACGACAACCGTGACACCATTGCCTTGTGGGAGCAGATCAAGCAGCTCGATGCCGAGGCGGATCTGCACGGGGTGATCCTGGTCGGTCGGTTCCCCCATCCGCGTTGGGAGGTGCACGGCAAGTACTACGATCGCGCCGATGAGGCCTACATGCATCTGGGCGACACGTTCGAGCCGTACACCAGCTCCATGGCGCCCCTGCACTGGGTCAGCCGTGTCGATGCCTTGGATGGCAAGGGGCGCGAGCTGGCGATCGGCGGTGAGGCGGATCTGATCGCCCGTTACTTCCGCCACCTGCACGCTTGGCGTACCGGTGCCCTGCGGCTGCCGCATCAGGCCGTGACCGCGACGACCTCCGAATTCAACATCAATCTCTATGGACCGCCGGATATCGAACTCGAGGCGCCGTTGCCCCGCGCCGAGGTCTGGGAGATCTACTGCACCCGCATTTGGCCCGATTACATCTTCACCGGCAAGAACGCGAATAACGGGCTCCCCGATGGGGGAGAATATTTCATGGAGTTGTCGCACGGGTACAAGAGCGGCACCGGTACCCAGGTCCATGGCATGGACTTTTTCCACGGGCAGCCGTGCCAGTTCCATTTCGTGGTCAATGGGTCATGCCACGTCAACGGTTTGGGCAACATGGATTCGCAAAGTCTCTTCGGGCGTGACAGCGGCGTGCTGTGGGCCGGCAGCAGCGACTTCGCTTACCGTCTGGTCTGTCGCGAGGCGATCGCCGAAGGCTTGCCGGTCGGCCGCATCATCCTCGAACGCCACCCGGATTGGCCGTACAGCGCGCATCAGTACGGCGACCTGACGGTGCGCATCAAAGCCAATCCCGACAACCGCTTGCCGACCGTCACCACGGCCGCGAGCGACGTGACCACGGTCGCGATCGGCGAGGAGGTCACCGTCGCCATCGCCGGCAGCGACCCCGACGACGCCGTCACCCGGATCCATCTCCATCCCAAGGGCTGGCTCGCGGGCAAGACCACGCGGATCTCGGCTGCGCCGGGCGAGACCTTGACCGTCAGTTATGATCGGCCGCATGTCTACACGCCCTTCGCCCTGGTCGAAGACAGCTACCGCACCTTCGGCTGGGAGCGGATGGACAGCATCGTGGTCACCCCTCCCGACGATCAGCCGCTACGCGTCAACTGCGGCTATTGGCCGGGTACCGACGAGACCGCCGATCGCACCGACCCCGACCAGGCCGATCTGGTCGACAGCGACGGCGCTCTGTGGTTCCACGATCAGTGGCACGTGGCCGGCACCTACGGCCGCAGCGGCGACAACCGCAATACGAACGAAGATTACGATATCAGCGGAACCGAGGACGACGATCTCTACCGGCATTGCCTGCAATTGCGCGGTGGCAAGCCGGTATCGTACCATTTTCCGCTCGCCCCTGGCAACTACACGGTGTACGTCCTCGCCGCCGACCTCGAATCGAAGGAGGCGGGCACCCGGCTGTTCGACCTCGCCATCAACGGCGCCGCCGTCGCCGAAGCCATCGACGTTTACGCCGAGGCGGGCGACCGCCGGGTGGCTTGGCAGGACTCGTGGAGCGTGGCGCACGGCGATGGCGACCTCGTGGTCCAGATGCAGCGCAGCGAGGGAAGCAGCAAGGATCCGTACGTCGGCGCCATCGCGGTCATCCCGGAAGACGCCAGCGCGAGCCGGAGCATCCGTATCACCGTGGTCGACGGCGACGCTACGGTGCTGCCCTGCACCGTCTCCTGCGGCGGAGTCGATCAGGATATCGACGCGCAGGCTCCGCAGGCGAGCTTCGGCGATCTCGATCCGCAGGCCCAGGCCCTGATCGGTTTCCTGGTCAATCCCGAGGGCATCGCCTGGGTGGACGTCGCTCCGTCACCGCTGCGATCACCGCTGCCGATGCGTCGGTAGCCGGGTAGACTGGACACCATGACGCGCGAGGACGACGACGCGGTGGTGGCCGGGCTGGCCCGTGGCGATGAGCGCGCCTTCCGTGCGCTCATCGCCACGACCGAGATGCCTTTGCGCTCGTATATCGCCACCTACGCCGTCGACCTGGAGATGATCGAGGAGGTGATCCAGAACACCTACGTCGTCTGCTTCGAACGGATTGCGTCCTATCGCGCCGAGGGCTCGTTGATCGCCTGGCTCAAGGGCATCGCCCGCAACACCCTGTTCGCCGAATTGCGCCAGCGCCGACGCGCCCGGACCACCTCGCTCGGCGAGCTCGAAGCCTGGTTCTGCGCCCACCGCATCGAGCGGATCGAGCGCGA
>JBEPXK010000488.1:0-3537 GCA_041641915.1 Planctomycetota bacterium | reverse complement strand
GGTCTCGCCGGCGCCGCGTCGAGCGCGGCGGGGGTGCGCGCGGCCAGGTCGGCCGGTGGGGGCGGGCCGAACGCCTCGGCGCCGGCGCGCAGGCCGTCCACCAGCGCGAGCTGTCGGTCCCAGAGAGCGGCGCAAGCGGGACACGCAGCCAGGTGACGCGCCAGCTCACCCGGCGCTTCGCCGGCATCGACAGCCGCGTCGATCTGGCGCCGGGCGACAGCGCATGCGCGGTCCCGGGTCTGCTCGTGGCTCATGATCGGCTCCCTCCTACCGCCACCCGAGTTCTTCGGGCGGAATCTCCTGGGCCAGCTTGCGCCGAGCGCGATGCAGCAGCACCTTGGCGTTGCCGTGCGAGACGCCCAGCACCACCGCGATCTCGGCGAGCTCGCACTCCTCGCCGTAGCGCAGCCACAGCGCCTGATACTGGGCGGTGGGCAGCAATGCGTGGGCCCGCTGCCACAAGGCCGCGGCGGTGTCGCGCAGGTCGTTCGCGCCGCGACGGTCCTCCGGCTCGCGCTCCATCACCGTCGCGCTGCGACGGCGGTCGCGCAGATGGTTCAAGGCCCGCCGCCGGCCGATGGTGAACAGCCAGGTGGTGAAGGCGTAGTGCGGGTCGTAGCGGTCGAGACGCCGGTAGGCCCGTAAGAAAGTCTCCTGGACCAGGTCGTCCGCATCGTGCGCGCTTAGGCCCATACCGCAGAAGAAACGATGCAGGCGGCCGCTGTGGGCCCGGACCAGTTCCGCGAACGCTGCCCTATCGCCCGCGCGAGCGGCCCGGGCGAGACCCGGGCCGTCGGCGGCGAGCAACGGTGCTGGCAGATCGGCGGCGCCGGCAGACATGGCTCTACTCGAGCTGGGCGTCGACGTCTTCGTCGGCCGACGGGTCGACCGCTTCGTCGCCGCCGCTCGCGCGACCAGCGTCGCCCGCTGCGCCGGGCTGTGGCAGGACCTGCCGCAGCATCCGCAGCACCATCGGGAACGGCAGGGCGATCTGCATGCTGACTTCGGCGCCTTCACGCGAGAGCTCGGCGCGCGCGGCGAGATCGGCGAGCTGCGGATGCTCGTCGGCGCCGAGCGCGGCCAGCGCCTTGAGCCCCTGCGCGATCTGAATCACCTGTTGCGCCAGCTCGGGGCTGACCGCGGTCAGCGACGCGGAGCCGACCAGCGACTCGTCGGTCTGGTGCAGCCGCAACGCGATGGTCTTCACGTGCCGCAGCATGCGGGCGTTGGGCGTACCGGCCACCAGCCCCTGGACGCCGCGAGCCTGGGCGATGAGTACCAGCGGGGCGTCGCCGGTCTCCGGCAGCGTCCCGGCATCGCCCGCGCTGGGGCTGGTCCCGGCCACGACCGACACCGCCAGACGGACGTGGTCGAGGCGCTGGCCGAACACCAGCAGATCGTCGCGTAGGAAGCAGGCGAAACTCGCCGCATCGCCCGAGTCCTGATCGGGCGCAAGCCGATGGATCACCGCCGCGCCGACCTCGGTCGCGGTATGGCCGTCGCCAGCGCGGGCGAGGATCTCCAGCCGCTCGCGATCGAAGCTCCCGTTGAGGTAGAGCAACGCGTCGCGCTCCTCGGCCGTCGGCCCGCACAGGACCACGGTGCGCAGGTCGCGCAGCGGAGCGAAACCGGTCATGGCGTCGAGCCCTGCGAGCTTGGGCGCGACATCCGGCCGCTCGACGAAACGCTGCACGACCTCGCCGAGCCGGCCACGGGTGAGCTCGGGTACCTCGAGCCGGACCATCCATCGGGCCTCGGCGGGGATCCAGTCACCGGGGCCGGTGGCCGCGCCCAGGGCGACAGTGAAGAGGAAACAGGGCAGGAGCAGCAGCGGACGGAGCATGGGAGCCTCCTCGGTGGCAGGGTGATCGGTACAGATATCTACACCGGGGTGCATGAAACGGTTACAGACCGGGCCGTGACGCGCTCAACGCCGCGCCCCAGTGGCGAGACACCTCGGCAGAGAATGCCACCAGCAGCACGCGCTCGATGCCCCGCTCGGCGCACGGCCAGTCGCGGATGCTCGCCACGCTCACCCGGCAGGCCGCGGCCACCGGGTAACCGTACACGCCACAGCTGATGGCGGGGAAGGCGATGCTTCGCGCGCCGTGTTCGGCCGCCAGCGCGAGGCTGGTGCGGTAACACGCGGCCAGCAGCTCGGGCTCGCCGGCCCCGCCGCCGTGCCAGACCGGACCGACGGCGTGGATGATCCAGTGCGCCGGCAGCGCGAAACCGGGGGTGATGCGCGCCTCGCCGGTCGGACATCCGCCGAGCGCGCGACAGGCCGGCGGCAACTCCGGCCCGGCCGCACGATGGATCGCGCCGTCGACCCCGCCGCCGCCAGCGAGCCGGCTGTTGGCCGCGTTCACGATCGCGTCCACCCGGCAGGTGGTGATGTCGCCCTCCACCGTCTCGATGCTGGTCATGGCGTCTCCCACGTAGGGATCATCAAAGCGCCGGCGCCATGGCACAAGACCGGTCCGGAGGGTCCGCCGTGGCCAACGCGACGCGCGCGAATCCCGGCGCTGCCAATCGACCGCCCGATCCCATCAGCGAGCGGTTGCTCGCTGCGGGCGCTTGCCATCGCCCGCCGGAGACGGTAGAAGTGGCGTATGCGTAACTTCCGCCCGCACCCGACCTTGCTCATCGGCCTGGCGCTGACCCTCGCCTTCGCCGGCTGCGGCAACCAACGTGAACTGCTCTACAAGGAGGTCGAGATCGGCGAGCTGGAGACGCAGGTCTCCGACCTGCAAGCCGAACTCGCGGCCAAGGACGCCCGGATCGCCGAGCTCGAGGCCAAGCCGCCGGTGGTCATCGAGGAGCCGCGCGACGACCTCAGCGACGAACTCGCCGCCTACGGCGCCGAAGTCACCTGGCGCAACGGCGAGCTGGTCATCGCCATCGACAACCAGATCCTGTTCACATCGGGCTCGAACAAGCTCAGTCCCACCGCCCGCCGGACCCTGAACAAGGTCTCGGACGTGATCAAGAACCGCTACGCCGGCCACTACGTCCGCGTCAACGGCCACACCGACAACCAGCCGATCGTCCGCACCCGCGACAAGTGGGAGGATAACTGGCATCTCGCCGGCGCCCGCGCGCGCGAGGTGCTCCACTACCTGATCGAGCGCGAAGGCATCCCCGAACGCTTCCTCGGCTTCGCCGGCTACGCCGACCAACGACCCCGTGCGACGAACGACAACCGCGCCGGCCGCGCCCGCAACCGCCGGGTCGAGATCATCGTCCTGCCCAAGCGGCCCCAGGCCCGCGGCTGACACTTCCTTGCGGAAGCGAACCACGCCGCGCCCGGGCCAACGCCCGAGCGTACGCATGTCAGGGCTCGTCAGGATAGACAGGTCCCTCAGAGCTCGCGCAGCACCTTCGCACGGCAAGAATCGTCCTCAACGGGTCGGCCGACCGAGGGGTGGTTTTCTGCGAAAATGGGCCGCAGGGCGGAACCGGCATCGCGCAGCGATAGCCGGCCCCGGTGGGGCCGGCGGCCGGTGGAGCGCGACGAGCGACAGCGAGGAAGCCGGG
>JBEPXK010000487.1:0-3541 GCA_041641915.1 Planctomycetota bacterium | reverse complement strand
GGGCAACGCGAGAAGCGAGAAGCGAGAAGCGAGAAGCGAGAAGCGACCAGCGAGAAGCGAGAAGCGAGAAGCGAGAAGCGAGAAGCGAGAAGCGAGAAGCGAGAAGCGAGAAGCGAGAAGCCAATAGCGAACGGAGGGCCTCATGGCGGCGCTGAGACACCGGGCAGGGTCCGGTGGAGCGTTCGTCTTGGAATCCCTTGGAGCCCGGCCCGCTGCCGCGAGGCTGATCGCATGACCACCACCGCGGTGTTGCTCTGCCGTTGCGCCGATGCCGGCGTGCTCGATGCCGGTCTCGTCGCGGCGCTGGAGACGGCGCTGCTCGGCAGCGAGGTCCCCTTCCACATCGTCGACGACCTCTGCGGCCGTGTCGCCCGTCACGATCCGCTGCTCGCTGCCGTCGCCGCCGCCGACGACATCCGCATCGCCGCCTGCCGTCCGCGCGCCGTGCGCGCGCTGTTCGCTACCGCCGGCTTCCCCCTGCCCGCAACCGGCGTGCAGCTGGTCGACCTGCGTGCGACCGATCTCGCCGGGGCCACAGCGATCCTCACCGCGCCCGGCGGCGAGGCCCCCGCCCAACCGCCGGCGCCACCAGCGCGTGAGATCCCGCGCGACTGGAGCGCCTGGTTCCCGGCCATCGATCAGGAGCGCTGCACCGCCTGCGGCCAGTGCCACAACTTCTGCGTCTTCGGCGTCTACGCCCGCGACGCCGACGGCCGGGTGCGGGTGGAACGGCCCGAGAACTGCAAGATCGACTGCCCCGCCTGCGCCCGGGTCTGCCCGCGCCTGGCGATCGTGTTCCCCCGCCACGGCGAACGGCCGATCGACGGCGACGCGATCGGACCCGACGAACACGGCGTCGACCTCGACGAGCTCGTCGGCGGCGACGTCTGCACCCTGTTGCGCCAACGCAGCCGCGCCGCCGGCGGCGTGCGCCCCGCCTTCAGCCAGGCGCTCGACGACCAGGACGCCCTCGACCCCGACTGCCCCTGCATGGACGACCCCGTCGCCCTCCTGCGCCGCCTCGGCGTGCCCGACGCGGTCATCGCACGCGACGGCGGCGAGCTCGCGCGCCAGGTCGAACACCGCGAGCCGCGCAAGCCAACGGACGACCCGTCGACCGGGTAGGATGTGACCATGGAGACCGACCGCATCGCCTCCCCTGCCACCGGCGCCGGCGTGCCCGCCGACCGCGCCCGGCGCGACGACCTGCGCCAACGCGTCCGCGAACGCGTCGCCGCGCAGAGCCTCTGCGGCCAGATGAGCCAGGGCGAGCTCGCCGCCGCCGCCGACGCGATCATCGCCGCTGCCGGCTGCGAGACCGACCTGCGCGAATGGCTGATGGTGCTGATCAACACCGAGAGTTGGCGCGCGACCATGACCACCATTCCGGTCGAGCAACGCCTGCTGCTGCTGCCGCAGTGCCTGCGCCACGCCGAGGCCTGCCCCGCCGCCTTCGATGCCCTCGGCCTGCTGTGCCAGGACTGCGGCCGCTGCGAGCTCGGTCGCATCAAGCGCGAGGCCGAAGCGCGCGGCTACATGGTGCTGATCAGCGAAGGCACCTCCGCCGTGCTCGCCCTGGTCCAATCGGGCAAGATCAAGGGCTTCATGGGCTCTGCCTGCCTCGCCAACCTCAAGCAGGTCTTCCCGATCATGTCGCTCATCGCCCTCCCGGCGATGGCCGTCCCCCTGCTTTGCGACGGCTGCCGCAACACCAGCCTCGACCTCGACTGGCTCGAGGACTACCTCGCGATCCCGGCAGCGAACGCCAGCGGCTGACGCCGTCTACGCGCACGGACAGGCATCGTGGCCGAGGGGAACGAAACCCCGGAACGAGAGGTGCCCGCCTGCGCGGGGGCGATTACGGCTGCTGCGCCCGGGCCGCCTCGTCAGCCAACTCCAGATAGGCGCTGGCGTAGCCGGCGAAATGGTCGCCGGGCAGGTAATCACGCAGGCGTTCAAGCCACGGACGATAGGCGCGCACCTCGCGCAACCACGCCCGGTATTGCTCGCGCGGATCCTCGGTCTCGATCAGCGTCAGGTTGACGCGCAGACGATCGAACAGGCGTTCGCGATCGAAAGGCGGCGGCCTGGGGGTGTCGATGTGCAGCAACACCGGATGGGCCCCGGATTGCAAGCGGACGATCGCACCGTGCGCCACCTCCACCCCGCTGATCCACACCCTGACGCCGTCGCACGGCAGATCGACGCGATACGCCTGCGTCGTCACCGCATCGAGGGCGGCGGCATAGTAGGCCCAGGTCTGCGGCTTACCGTCGACCGCAAGGAAAAACCGCAATCCGTATATCGGCCGGAAACAGCGCCTGCCGCCGTACATCTCCTGACTCAGCGCCACCCGGGTCAGAACCCCTTCTGGCAGAGGGCCGAATTCATGTGTGCGCCCGCCCCATGTGATGGAGGTACCGGCACCGATGGCGTTGATATCATCGATCGGCGTCAGCGGATCGATGTCGCTGGGCGGAGACGGGAAGGGGCCGGCGAACAGCCAGTGCCGCGGCGCCGTCTTGCGGCCCATGAGCGTCGGCTCCAGGCCATCGGGCAGGCGATATTCCGGGATAGCCGGCACCTCGACGACCTCCTGCAGCCGCGGCTTGCGCAGACGCCGGCCGATAAGGCGCTTGGCCAAGGCCGCGTCCTCGAAGCGCTGGCCCTCCTCGTCGGTCACTGCGAGACACCAGGCCGCACCCTCGCCCTGGATGTAGAGGCGTTCCGCCTCGAACACCGGATGCGCACGCGTACGCAAGAACGGCAGGTCCAGCAACGGCCGGGGAACCTCACCGGCAAGCATCATCGCCATGCGCGGAATCGACTCGGTGGCCCCGATACCACCACCGGTGGCGTCGGCCAGGTACAGCAGACCCTCGCCCACCAGCGATGCAGAGTTGGGGTTGGTGCAATGACGCAACGCCGGCTTGTGCTTGGCCACCGTGAAGCCGCTCTCCAGATCCACGACCTGCAGCATATCCCACGGCACCGGGCCATGGGCGCTGTGCTCATCGGTTACCCGCAGGCAATAAGCCAGGCCGTCTTCGTCGCAGACCGGGTTGGATCCGCCGCCGCGGTAGTGGTGATACAAAACGCGTCGGCCGACGCGGCCGTCGGCCTGCAGCCAGATGCGCAGGCAGGTCTGCGCGTGGCCCAGGTACACGCGTGCACCGATCAACCGCGGCGGTAGCCGCCAGGCATCTTCGCGCCCCCACTGCGCGCTGTCGATGCCCGACAGGATGACCGTACCGTCCCCGGCATCGAGCAAGGCGCCATCGGCGTCGACGATGGTATCTCGGTGGGTGCCATCGGGTGCAACCAGGGGCAAATGGGCCAAGCCCACGGCCGGCCCGGCCAGACCGCCGCGCCGCCAGAGCACCGCGCCACAATCGGCATCCAACGCGAGAATGGCGTGCATGGCCCCCTCGCCCTTGCGGGCCCTCTGCTCGGGCAGGACGACGAGCAACCGACGCCGTCCCTGCTCATCGCGACCGGCGAGCACCGGGGTGCCACCACGCCGACCGCTCCATCCGACGCC
>JBEPXK010000486.1:0-3543 GCA_041641915.1 Planctomycetota bacterium | reverse complement strand
CGCCCCGGCGGGTTCGGCAGGCTCCGGTCCGTCGGCCACGGGTTCATCGCCGCCATCCGTTGCCACTGCTGGCGTCGCCGCCGACGCGGCAGCGGTGGGTGTATCCGGCGCGGCGGTCACCTCGCTCGGCGCGACGGCCGTCTCCTCGAGCGCGTCATCGCCCGCCGCTGCCGGCGCTGCAGGCACCGCATCGCCGAGCGCCCGGGCCTGACCGGACCGCGCGCCATCGGCGGGCGCCGCCCCCCCCTCGAGGTCGAGCCCATCGGCACCGAACGCATCCACGCCTTCCGGTTGTGGAGTGAATACCGGCGCGGCCTGGGGCGCCGCCGGCGGGACGGCCCCCGCGTCTGCGGACAGAAACACACGCCCGAGCAACACGCCGAGCACCAGGCACGCGGCCGCGGCGAGCGCCGCGAACCAGGGCCCCGTACGCCGGGTGCGCGGGTCGCGCGCCAACGGCCGCCCGGCAGCGAAGGCGTCGAGATCCGCGAGCAGTTCCTCGGTGGTGCGATAGCGCGCCCCGGCCTGGGCCGCCATCGCGGTATCGCAGATGCGTTCGAGCGCGCGCGGCAGCCCGGGGCAGCGCTGGGCCAGCGAGACCCGCTGCAGTCCTGCCCGCAGGCGCTTGAACTCGTGGAAGTCGCGCACGTGGCGCCCGTAGGGCAATTCGCCATCGCTGAGCATGTAGTACAACAACACGCCGAGGGCGTAGACATCGGCCCGACGATCGGCCACCTGGCCCTCGAGCTGCTCGGGTGCGGCGAAGTGCGGCGAGCCGCAGATCGCGCGGGGGTCACCGGTGGCGGCCAGGCCCCAGTCGATGATGTAAGCCTCGGCCGCAGCGGTGACCATCAGGTTGGCGGGCTTGAGATCGCGATGCAGCACGCCGCGGTGGTGCGCATGGCCGACCGCGGCGACGATGCTGCGGAACAGGCGCAAACGCGCGCCGAGATCCGGGTCGACCGCCTTGAGATGGCTACCGAGACTCCGGCCGCAGACCAGCTGCATGACCACGAACACCCCGCCGTCGGGGCAGATACCGCGATCGTAGATCTGCGGGATGGCCGGATGGGCCATCTTGCTCAGCAGCCGGGCCTCGGCCAACAGGCTGCTCTGGTCGCGGCTGGGGTCGTGGAGCCGTTTGATCGCCACCCTGCGGTCGAGTGCGGTATCGAAGGCGGCGTAGACGCTGCCCTGTCCGCCGCTGCCGAGCAATTCGCCAACCTCGTACCGCTCGCCGAAATCGAGGTCGACGGTGTCGCCCTCGAGCAGGTCGCCGAGCATTCCGCCGCCGAGTGCGTCCCAATCCACCGAAGGCATAGCGACATTCTAACGCGGGCCGGGTTGGGGGGAATGCCGGCCCGCGCCCCGGGTGCACCGTGCCCGGACATGCATGCACCCCGGCCGCTGACGGCCGGGGTGCATGCGATGCCGCGGCCCAGCGGGCCGATGGCAGGAAGGCTCAGATGCCCTTGCTGACCATGTACTTGAGCAGGTCGACAACGCGGTTGCTGTAACCCATCTCGTTGTCGTACCAGCTCACCAGCTTGAAGAAGCGGCTGTTGAGCTCGATCGACGCGGTGGCGTCGTAGATGCTCGAAGACGCGCAGCCGATGAAGTCGCTGGAGACGACCGGATCTTCAGTGTAGGCGAGGAAGCCCTTGAGCGGGCCGCTCTCGGCGGCCGCCTGCATCGCCTTGTTGATGGCGTCGAGACTGGTGTCCTTCTCGGTGCGCAGGGTCAGATCGACGACCGACGAGGTCGGGGTCGGCACGCGGAAGGCCATGCCGGTGAGCTTGCCCTTGGTCTGCGGCAGCACCAGGCCGACGGCCTTGGCCGCGCCGGTGGTCGAGGGAATCACGCTCAGAGCGGCGCTGCGACCACGCTTGAAGTCCTTGGGGCAGGGGCCGTCGACGGTGGCCTGATTGGCGGTGTAGGCGTGCACGGTGGTCATCAGACCCTCTTCGAGACCGACGCCCATGTCGAGCAGGACCTTGACCACCGGGGCCAGGCAGTTGGTGGTGCAGCTGGCGTTGGAGACGACCTTGTCCTTGGCCGGATCGTAGTCGCCCTCGTTGACGCCCATGACCACGGTCTTGACATCGCCCTTGCCCGGCGCGGTGATGATCACCCGCTTGGCGCCGGCCTGGACGTGCATCGCAGCCTTGTCGTCCTGGACGAACAGACCGGTGGCTTCGATGGCGACATCGACGCCCAGCTTGCCCCACGGCAGGTCGGTCGGGTTGCGCTCGGAGCAGACCTGGATCTCGTTGCCATTGACCACCAGGTTGTCGCCCTTGACGGAGACGTCGCCCTGGAAGCGGCCCTGGGTGCTGTCGTATTTCAGCAGGTAGGCGAGGTTGTCGGCGGGGACCAGGTCGTTGACGGCGACGACCTCGACCTCGCTGCCGAGCAGCTTCTGCTCACAGATGGCGCGGAAGACAAGGCGGCCGATGCGGCCGAACCCGTTGATAGCAATGCGAACTGCCATGGAGGTTCCTCTGTTCTGGAATGGACGCCGCGATGGACGCCCTGGTAGGATGGTGGAAAGCCCGCCGCCACATGGCCACGGACGTTGGTTGGATCACTTGGGCTTGATGCTGCGCACCTTGGGCAGACCGAAGATTCCCTTCGAATCGTCCCAACGCTTCTGCGCCTTGAGTCGCTCGATGCGTTCCTTGCGGGTGAGCACGTTGCGATGCTTGGTCAAGCCGCCGCTACCGGCGAAGCTGCGATGGATGCTCATGGCTCTCTCTCCGACAACACACGTAACCGGTGATTCCCGCACCGGGGGTGGCGCACCATAGCCACACGCGTCGAAAGGCAAGGGCGGGCTCCCGGCCGATCGCCGCACGCTCAGGGCGCGGTCGGCGCCAGGAGCTTCCACATCGCGGTCTCGTCGCAGTCGAGAAAACGATCGCAGCGGACGCACTCGCTCCAGATCTTCTCGGGCAGGCGCGACCGGTCGACCCGGACCCACCCCAGGCGGGCAAAGAAGTCGACCTGATAGGTGAGGCAGAACACCCGCTCGAGCCCCCAGGCCGCAGCCTCGTCGCAGGCGTTCTCCACCAATGCGCGGCCGATCCCCCGCCCATGCGCCGCTGGCGCCACCGCCAGCGACTTGACCTCGGCCAGGCGTTCGTTGACCAGATGCAGCGCGGTGCACCCGAGCAGAGCGCCGTCGACGGCGACGCGGAAGTCGCGCAGGTTCTCGTAGACCGCCCCGAGGCTGCGCGCCAGCAGGAGGTGCTCGCGGGCATAGGTGTCCAGCAGCCGATGGATGCCCGGAGCGTCGGGCAGCGCGGCAGCGCGGATGGTAACAGCCATGAATACCTCGCTTGTCGCAGCAGGGCGCTCGCCCTCTCGCCTCCGGCGCAGTCTCGCCGGACTGTGGGCCATGCAAACACCACGTGGGTCCGACGCCAGGGTATCATCCGTGAGGCCTCCTTCAGAGGGGGCGCTGCCCCCTCGCGCCTTCGGCGCGTACCCCCACGGCCTCGGTCGGGGCTCGCGGCCTCCGGCCGCGTTTTCTGCGGGCCTGCG
>JBEPXK010000485.1:0-3554 GCA_041641915.1 Planctomycetota bacterium | reverse complement strand
CTCCGGTCAGGGTCACATCGCCCGCCGTGACATAGGTGATGTCGGGCTCCTGATCGATCCCGCCGCCGAAGGTGATCGCGGTGTTCCCCACGCGCACGCCCCCCGCGATCGCCGTGACCGCCGGCCGGGCCATATCTGCGGGAATGAGCACCGAGATGAACTCCCCCGTCGTGCCGGTCTGGCTGAAGCGGACCCCACGGGTGTGCTCACTCCACTTGTCGCCCCTGGTATAGCCCCAATCCAGCCGATCGAACGTCAGCTCTTCGCCGCCGACCATGACCAGCTGGAGACCGTCGAAGGCGACGTGGCCCCCCTCGCGTTGCGCGGTCTGCCCGCGCACGTGCAGATTGTAGGTGGCGGTGAGCTCCGGGCCGGCGAACTGGTCGCGGATGACGAGGTAGTCGCTCGCGCCCTTGACCAGCACCAGGGTGCGCCGGTAGCGCAGGGGCTCGGCCAGCGGCTCGACCTCCCAACGCTGATCCCAGACCTCCGGCGGCAACGGCGTGACCTGGCGCAGGCGGTTGGACTCGACCTGGCCGATGGCGATATCCACTTCCGGGGTCGACCGGAAGGCGATCAGCCGCTCGTAACCGTCCATGTTGGCGTGTGCATAGGTCGCAGAGGAGAAGCTGACGCGGTTGTGCATGTGCTCCTGCCCCGCACGCGGGGCGTAGGAGCACATGTGGTCGACCGCCTGCGGGGTCGCCGCGAAGGCCTGATGGATCGACAGCTGATCGCCGTGGTAGTGGCCGCGGTTGGGCCCGGCCTTGAACGCAACGTAGGTCTCGCGCGCGGTCCCGGGGCGATGTCGCAGGATCGCCCCGAAGCCGGGGTACTCCGCGCTCGTCAGACCCGCGATGTCGACCTCGACACCCAACCGATCGGCCAGCGCGACCACCTCGGTGCCCGGCGGATGGGTGTCGCCGCCGGGATGGATCCGGCGCCCGCCCGCGCCGTCGGGCTGCGAACTGGCGACCAGGAACCGCGCCGCAGCGGCCACCCGCGGCCAGGTGAAGGGGTCGAAACCGAGATGGGTGTCGGCGAGCTGGGCCATGCGCAACCACGCACCGAGAGCGTGGGCGAGATAACCCGGGCACTCCTGCCCGGCACCGCCGGGCAGGGTGACGGAGTGGTAGAGGTCTTCGCGCAGCTTGAACTCGGCCAGACGCGCAAGCTGCGCGAAGCGGGGATGATCCACGAGATTGGCCGTTTGCGCGAAGGGCCGCTTGATGAAGTCGGTGAAGAAGTTGGGGTTCTCGGGCGACCAGTACTGCCAGTAGGTCCCGTAGAGGTCGGGGTCGAACATCGCCTGGACCGCGCTCAGATGCCCCGCGTGGACCCGGTCGGTCTTCTTGCCGGCTTCGCGCACCGCCTGACGCGCCTGCTGACGCCAGAATCCGGTCGGGTTGATGCGATCGTTGAAGGGGAAGAGCCCCGAGAAGGCGTGCTCCACCTTCCGCCCGGGCCAGGCGGTGATGAAGTGGTGGGCCAACTTGTCGAGCGACTGCATCTGCTCGGTGACCAGCCCTGCGATGCCATCGACCCGTCGCCGCTTGCCGCCATCATCGCGCTCCCGGACCGCGAGCGCTTCGACCGGGGCGGCGACCAGCAACCAGTAGCGCGAACCGCGGCGGGTGGGGCAGCGCAGCGCCGCGGTGGCGCCGTCCGCAGCCAGACGCACGCTGATCCAGTTGTCGTGCGGCCAGGTCCACCGTCCCGCCCGGACCACCAGGGCGCCGAGGGCGTCCGCGTCGTCGCGCGCGGCGTAGAACCACCCATCATCGAAATGCTGGTTCCATCGCGGGATCAGCTTGACCAGCACCTCGCCCATCCGTGTCTGCCCCGGCTGCAGGCTCCAGTGCTCACGAGCGCGCACGCCCGCTCGGCCGTCGGGTCCGTCACCGTGGATACGCACCATGCTCGCCTCCGGCGCCCAACCCGCAGCGCAGTCGAACTCCCAGAACGAGCCCGGCGGCATTGCGTGGCGCTCCTCGATGATCGCGTACGGCCGGCCGGGCAGCAGGGTCACGTCGATCTCGGCGAAGGCAGGGGTCTGCTGGTCGATACCGGCCGTGCCGGCGAAGTCGTAGCGCAGACGGACCCTGGCGAACAGTCGGCCGTCAGCGAGTACGGTCGCCGTGAAGCCGGTGCACTCGCGATCGGTCTGCCACACGCCGGCACCCCGCCAGCTGCCACCGGTCGGTTCGACCCCGAGGATCGGCGGCGGCGCGTCGCCAGCCGCCACGGCCGGCAGGCGCAGCGCCAGCCGCTCGTTGCGCAGCACCAACGAATCCGCGGCGCGCTCGATCGTCACCCGCGGTTCCGCCTCCGGGGCAGCGACCCCCTGCTCGAGCGCGAAGCTGGCGGCCGCTCCGCGCTCGAGCTGCGGCATCACCCAGAGCTGGCGGACATCACCGTCGATGACCAGCTGGTGCAGCACCGGCTCGCCATCGCGGGTCACGGCGTAAGCCCCCTGCGCGGGCACCGCGAAGGGCAGACGCAGCGGATCGGTCTCGCAGAGCCGGCCGGTGACGTTGACCACCTCGAAGGACTCAGCCGCCGTCAACGGCACGGCGATCACGGCGCAGATGGCCCAGCGGACGAGACAATGCATACGGTCCTCCCGAACAGGAGCTACGCCGCGGCGCGACTCCTCGTTGCGGCTCGTTGCGGCGGGCCGCGATGGCCTCGCGCCTTGCCAGCGCCGAGTGGTCCGCTAGCGTCTCCGCGCGCCTTTAGCTCAGTCGGTAGAGCATCTGGCTTTTAACCAGAGGGTCGCGGGTTCGAGCCCCGCAGGGCGCATGCTAGAACACGCCCAACGGGAGGCCACCTGGCCTCCCGTTGGGCGTCTGGCGGCGCATCACCCGCCGCGACGGGCCAGGCGAGCGACCGCGCGCAGAGCGCGCTGAACCGGATGGCGGTCAGCAACCCTCAGTAATCGGCATCCATGTCCTCGCCGAGGTGGAAGCGTACGCTTTCGACCAGATCCTCGCGCGTGTAGGGCTTGCCGAGGTAATCGGAGAACCCCGCGTCGCGTACCCGCTGCATGATCCCCTCGCTGGTGTCGACAGTGACCGCCACCACCGGCAACCCGGCCCAACGCGGATTCTGTCGGATAACCGCGATCGCCTGGTAACCGTCCATCACCGGCATGTTGAGGTCCATCAACACGATGCGGTAGTCGCCGTCGGCGAGCATCGACAGCGCCTGCTCGCCGTGCTCCGCCAACTCGACAGCAAAACCCGCCTGCAACAGGATGGTCTCCACCAGCCGGCGGTTCACGGGGTTGTCCTCAACAACGAGAATGTCTGTCATGCTGCCCAACCAATCACCAGACTAGCGGGACGGGAACGACAAGACAAGAACGACATCGTTGCGTGAGGCATTTTTCAGAGGGGGCGCTGCCCCCTCGCGCCTTCGGCGCGTACCCCCACGGCCTCGGTCGCCCTTCGCCAGCTTCGCTGGCGTTTCCGCCGTCCCTCCGGGCCCGGCTTCCTCGCTGTCGCTCGTCGCGCTCCACCGGCCGCCGGCCCCACCGGGGCCGGCTATCGCTG
>JBEPXK010000484.1:0-3571 GCA_041641915.1 Planctomycetota bacterium | reverse complement strand
ATCCCCGGCTGGCGCTTGCCCAGCTCCTTGCCCAGTCCTTTGAGAAAGGGCCAACCACCGTAAACAAAGACAACCGTCGCCAGGGTCCACAGGACCCAATGGTCCCCGGGAAAGGCGGTCGCCTCACCGATACCGGTCCAGGCCCGGATCGTCGGCGAGATCGCCAGCATCGGCACCGTCAGCGCCAGGCTGATCCAGAACCGGCGCCGGAAATCACGTACCATGTGCTGATGATGGTTGTGATGGCCCCCGTCACCCTTGCCGCCCGCGCCACCGTGAGCGTGGCCGCCGTCGCCATCGCGATCATCGACGTGGTCGTCTTCGCGGTGGCGCTTTGGGTCCTCACCGCCCCGCTCGGGGGCGGTCTGCTGCTCGTCGCTCGGCTCACCGTGTTCGTCGGCGGATGGGGACATGTTCAGTTCTCCTGTCGCGCTGCGCCGCGGCGGGCACATCCGCATCGACAGGATACAGGCCCGAGATCAGACGTAACCACCGTTGACCGTTGCCTGGCGCTTCTTTGAGGCGTGCTCCGGATGCCGCTGGATGAGGCCCCGGCGCTCGAGTCCGGCGAGCTGACGCGGCAGCAGCAGGCTGGTACCGATCGCGCTGAGCAGACTGGTGAACACCAGCGCGGCGTAGAGGACATCACCGATGTGCTCGCGCGCCGTCATCGCGATAATCATCGTGATTTCGGCCCGCGGCACCATGCTCACCCCAAGCGTGAGCGCGGTCCGCAGCCTCACGAAGGGTAGGGCCGGTAGGGTGGTGCCGATGATCTTGCCCGCCACCGCCGCGCCGAGTACCACCGCGCCGATGCCGAGCATCGGCCAAGACAACGCCGCACTGTGCACCTGCATCGCGATGACCACGAAGAAGAACGGCACCAGGGTGTCATAGAGGGTACGCAAGGCGCTGCCACAACGACAGGTCTCCCGATCGGGCGAGAGCGCCAACCCCGCAACGAAGGCGCCGATGGCCAGCGACAGACCCGATATCGCAGTCAGCGCCGCGACCATCAGCACCAGCGCGACCACGCTCACCGCGGGGTCCGGTCCGCGTTCCCAGCGCCGCAAACCGTCCATCAGACGCGGTCGGATCCAGCGCGAAAACACCAGCGCCAGACCGACGATGGCGATCAGGAGCAACAGCGAGATGCCGCCCTGACGCAAGACGACACCGATGAGATCATCCTCGCCGCCCAGATGCGGGAGTACCGCGAGCAGGATTCCCAGCATCACGATGCCGGAGACATCGTCGAGCTCGGCCACATCTACGAAGAGCTCGCCCGCGCGCGAGCGCAACACGCCACACTCCTGCCAGATCGTCGCCGGGATCCCGACGCTGGTCGCCGAGAGCGCGGTCGCCAGCACCAGGTTGGCCGTGGTTCCATAGCCCAGCGCCCAGCCTGCCGCGTAACCCACTGCAGCGCTGACGAGCAGATTGGCGATCCACACCGGTGTCGCCCGCCCGAGCGTCGCGGCCAGGCGCGCGTAATCGCTCTCCAGGCCGATGCGGAACAGGATGACCACCAGACCCATCTCGCCGAAGTGGCGGAGCAGCGCCTCGGTGCGCATCACGGCCGGGCCAGGATCGTCGATCACGGCGCCACGGACCACAGCGTAGACCAAGCCGAGCAACAGGTAGGCCACCGGCGGCGGGAGCGACCAGCGGGCGAACCCGGCCTTGAGCGCCAGCGCGACGCCCAGCAGCAGACCCAGAACCAGGACGCCGACCGGATCAGGCCCCATCGATCGTCTCCGTCGGCCGCGCGCTACCGGACCGGCAGCGGCTCAGAAACACCGGCCGCGCTCGCCCTTGTCGCAGGGCCCGTCGCAGCGATAGCAGACCTCGTTGTCCAGCGCCTCGTTGGCGAAATACGCATCGACGTTACCCAAAGTGGTCCGCGCGATCGCCTCGAGCGCTTCAGCGGTGAAAAAGCCCTGATGCGAGGTGATCAGCACGTTGGGGAATCCGATCAGACGGGCGAGGATATCGTCGCTGATCACCTGCGAAGAGAAGTCCTCGAAGAAATACTGACTCTCTTCCTCGTACACGTCGAGCGCGGCGGCACCGATGGCCCCCGTTCGCAGGACCTCCACCAGCGCCGCCGTGTCGACCAGCCCCCCGCGGCCGGTATTGATCAGCACGGTGTCATCGCCCATCGTCTCGAGCGCGGCGGCATCGATCAGATGGTGGGTCTGTGGGGTCAGCGGGCAGTGGAGGCTGATCACGCGGCATTGGCGATAGATGTCTGCCAACTCGACATAGCGCGCGTCGATACCCGCGGCCCAGTCCTGGTCCGGCTTGATGTCGTAGACCAGTACCTCCATGCCGAAGCCGCGCAGGATCTCCGCCACCAGGCGCCCGATCTTGCCGGTTCCGATGACCCCGGCGCGCTTGCCGACCAGGTCGAAGCCGAGCAGCCCGTCGATGGCGAAGTTCGCGTCGCGGGTGCGATAGAAGGCCTTGTGGATCTTGCGGCAGAGGCTCAGCAGCAACGCCACCGTGTGCTCGGCGACCGCGTGCGGCGAGTAGGCGGGCACGCGCACGACATGGATCCGCTCGTAAGCCGCCTCGAGATCGACATGGTTGTAACCGGCGCTGCGCAGGGCCACCAGTTCCACCCCGCGGTCGGCGAGGCCGTCGATCACCTCCTGGCCGCAGTCGTCGTTGACGAAAGCGCAGACGCAGCGGGCCCCTTCGGCCAGCGCCACGGTCTCCGGTGTGAGATGGGCGTCGACGTAGCGGATCGCGTAACCGTGCTCCTGGTTGACCAGATCGAAGAATCGCCGGTCGTAGGGCTTGGCGTCATAAAAGACGATGGTCTCGCTCATGGTTCTCGTTCCTTATCGGCGCGAACGGTGCTCAGCGGATGGCGGCGACGTCTTCCATCAACACGATCCGTAAGCCCTGGCGCTCCATCAGTCGGCCGGCCAGACCGGCGAGTTCCTCGCGGTCGGCCGCAACCCCGGAACCGAACGGTACATCGAGGCAGCGTTCGATGATCCGGACCAGATGTTCGGCGTCGAGCCGGTCGAAAGCCACCTCGTAGACCCGGCCGGAATCCGGGCTCTCGGCAGGTGGCTTCGGCGCCGCGGGCGCGACCTCGCCGGAACGCAGCACCTGGATCTCTTCGTCGCTGAGCCCGGCTGCACGCATGGCGTGGACTTCGGCCGCCTCGTCGGATCCGAGTTCGCGGGCGATGACCGTGCGGTAGGCCATGTCCTCTGGATCGTAATTGAGGATCTCCATGAACTTGCCGTTGGGCCAGTAGCCGTAGATTCCCGTACTCATCGCTGTCTCCTGTCGCCGGTCGTTCGCCTCCTGTCGCGGATGGCGCCGCTGCGCCATCCAAGGTGGGCCTCCGCCCACAACCCAAGGGTTGAGCATAGGGCTCCGGCCCACCTTTCCGCTCTTTCATCAGGGGACTTCGTCCCCCGAACCTCGTCCCCCGAACCCCCTGTGCCTCAACAGCTTGCGACAGCGCCGCTTTCAAAACGTTGTTTTTTGTCGCTGTCACTAGCAATCGATGCACTAACGATAGCCAACGCCCGCCGCGCCTAAACGCCGG
>JBEPXK010000483.1:0-3573 GCA_041641915.1 Planctomycetota bacterium | reverse complement strand
GACCAGCGAGTCGCGACCAGCGAGTAGCGACCAGCGAGTAGCGACCAGCGAGTAGCGACCAGCGAGTAGCGACCAGCGAGTAGCGACCAGCGAGTAGCGACCAGCGCGTAGCGACCAGCGAGTAGCGACCAGCGAGTAGCGACCAGCGAGTAGCGACCAGCGAGTAGCGACCAGCGAGTAGCGACCAGCGAGTAGCGACCAGCGAGTAGCGACCAGCGAGACTGCGTCCCACCCGCGAGTCGAGCGATGCGGCGACTCGGCGAGAGGAAACGCGAGGGCGAGGGCGGGCACCTCCGCATCATTGCCCCCCCGCCCGCCAACTGCGCGGTGATACCCCGGTCAAGGCGCGGAATTGACGGGCAAAGGCGCTGGCGTCGGCGTAGCCCAGGCGATCGGCCACGGTGGTGCTGGGCAGACCGGTGCTCAACAGTTCGCAGGCCTGGTCGACCCGTTGGACGATACGCCAACGGCTCGGCGACATGCCGCAGGCGCGGCCGAAACGGCGGCGCAGGGTACTCGCGCCCACGCCCAACTGCCGGGCCACGATCGGGAGGGCCAGTTCGGGGTGGGCGCGCATCATGGCCATGGCCCGAACCACCAGGGCATCGTCCTGGCGATGATGCCAGGCGCTCGTCAACAGGCCAATGCCATGGCAGGCCAGCGCCGCGATGCGCGCGCCGGCGGCGGCATCGGCGCTGCGCAAGGCTTGCAGCATGCCGCGTGCATGCTCCATGAATGCGTCGCAGGGGCCGGTAGGTTGACGACGGGCGGTCCAGAAATCGGCATCGCCGCGGGTCAGGCCGGTGATGAAGGAGCGCGGGAGGATCAGATAGGCGCGGCGCTGGTGTTCCCCGCCGGACCAGGCGAGGTGGTGGGCGATGCGATGATCGCGCAGCAGGCAGTCGCCCGGGCGCAGATGCCAGCACTCGCGGGCATCATGGTAGACGCCGCTGCCAGCGAGGACGTGGATCACCGTGAAGACCTCGTCCATCGGCGGCTGACCGGCCGGGCGCTGGCGGCGCTGATATTCGTCGACCACCCCGGCCCCGAAGCCGAGGTCGCGATGCATGCAGTAGATGCGCATGGGGGTATCCTAGTGGTCTGTCTGAAGCGGAGTGGAACATATGCGCCGCCCCGGATAGCCAGATTCAAGGCGGGATGACGCAGGCGTAGCAGCGCGACGTCAAGCAAATCCCAATGCAGAACCTGCCTGTCCGCGTCAAGCATACGTTACAGGAATGCGGAGACAGACCACTAGCGATATGAGCGATTTGTTCCATTCCGAGCGATTCCATCGCTGGCGCGCCGTCGGGCTGTCCTCACAGTGGCTGGTCGGATCCGCCCAAGCACGCAAGGACACCAGCATGCGCTCCATCCTGATGGTTCTGCTCCTCATCACCTGCCTCCCGTGCGCTATCGCCACCGAATGGCATATCGCCCTGGATGGTGACGATGACGACGCCGGCACCGCGGCCGCGCCGTGGCGCAGCCCCGCCGCGGCCGATGCCCGTCTCGCCCCGGGCGATAGTGTCGTGGTCCACGGCGGAACGTGGCGCGAAGTGTTCGCTCCATCCACCGGCGGCACAGCGGATGCGCCGGTGACCTGGCGCGCCGCCGCCGGCGAGACGGTGATCCTCTCGGCCTCGGAGCCGGCCACCGCGTGGCACGATCTCGGCGACGGCCGCTGGCGCTTGTCCCTCGACACGTATGACCTCGACGCCTGGAACCCCTACGCCGAACGCATGAAAGAGGGGCCGCTGCCAGAGAGCGATCGTCACCGCAGTTGCGGCATGGTGTGGCGCGACGGCGATCCGCTGCGCGAGGTCGACACCCCGGACGACGTCACTACAGCCGGAACCTGGGCGCCGAACGCCGCGGCTGATGCCATCGTCGCCCACTTCGGCACGCAGGATCCCGCCGCACATCAGATCGCGATCAGCGTGCGCGAACAGTGCTTCAGCCCGAGCGTGTGGAATCTCGGGCATGTGGTGGTCGATGGATTCATCATCGAACACGCCGCCAATGACTATGATGATTTTTTCGGCAAAGCCGAATCGGCGCCGCAGCACGGCGCGCTGTCGACCTTCGGCGGCCACGACTGGACCATCCGCAACAACACGGTGCGCGATTGCGTGGCCATCGGCATCGACTTCGGTCTGCAGGGACGGGCGGCGATGAACGAATTTGGCACCCCGGACCGCTTCGGCCATCATCTGCTGCGCAACAATCGCGTGCTGCGCTGCGGCGCCAGCGGCATGATCGCCTACAAGGGCCCGTTCTGCACCGTGCGCGACAACCTGCTGGTCGGCAACGGCTGGCAAGACGTCGGCGGCCACGGCAAGGCGGCGCTCAAGCTCATCAGCGAATGCGTCGACAGCCTGGTGGTCGGGAATTGTTTCCGCGACAACCGTGGTGACGGTCCGCACGGTTACAGCAGCCTGTGGATCGACTGGGCCTTCCAGGGTTCACGCCTCAGCGGCAACCTCTTCGTCGATACCGATCGGGTGTGGATCGAGGCATCGCACGGCCCGACCCTGTTCGACGCCAACATCCTCATCGGCACCGATCTCTGGTGCACCGACGGCGGCGGCGTCGCGGCGCTGCACAACGCCTTCATCGACTGCGATACCATCAGCATCCGCATGCTGGTGCCGAACGTGCGTTCGATGCAATATTTCGCGCCGCACAGCCTCGAACGCATCGGCAAGGAGAAAGGCGCGATCCAGGACTACCTGTTCGCCGCCAATCTGTTCATCGGTACCGATCTCGATCTACCGCAGGACGGCACCCAGAAGGGCCAGCCGGTGCGCGGCAACGTCTCCGATCACAACGTCTTCCTCGCTGGCGGCCGGCCGAAAGACGATCACGACGCGCACAGCCTCCGCCTCGCGGAGGGTTCGGCCGCGGTTACGGTCGACGCGCAGAGCGGGG
Source organism: Planctomycetota bacterium (assembly GCA_041641915.1). Classification (GTDB taxonomy): domain Bacteria; phylum Planctomycetota; class UBA11346; order UBA11346; family UBA11346; genus SLQH01. The sequence continues at coordinate 642 of JBEPXK010000483.1, read as the reverse complement.
CCGTCTCCCTGCAGCTGTCGCTGCCGGCCGCAGTCACCGACGACACCGTGCCGATCACCGACAGCACCTTCATCGGCCAGCGCAACCGCTACGTGGACCAGACGCTCCCAGGCGTCGATGTCGATTATTACGGGCACGACTACGGTCCGCAGCCCATCGCCGGCCCCTTCGCCACCGTGCAGGCGGGGGCGCAGAACCTGCGCCTGTGGCCCACGGACGGCCAGCGCGCCGTCGATCTGTCGCTCATCGATGGCCACGATTGGTCGCCCACACCGGCACACGGCACAACGCAGTCTACCGCTGGCCACACCCGCTTCGCCGGCTTGCATCGTCATCTCGATTACACCTTCGACATCCTGCCGAGCGCGCCGTCGGCCGCGCAGTGACGGCAGTGGGGTGCCGTGCGCGCGATCCGGTACGCAAAGGCGCCCGGCCGGACCGAGGAGGCCTACCCGCCCCGCTCCCTCGCACGTAGGCGCGTGATCGCTGCCGCATCGAAAGCGGGGCCATCAGAGCTCCAGACCTCGGCACCGCCAGCGAGTGGAGCCCAGCCAGGCTTGGCTGGGCGACCGGCCGACCGAGGGGTGGTTTTCTGCGAAAATGGGCCGCAGGGCGGAACCGGCATCGCGCAGCGATAGGTGG
>JBEPXK010000482.1:326-3575 GCA_041641915.1 Planctomycetota bacterium | reverse complement strand
ACGGGCGCGGCCGGTTCGCCGAGGTCGCGGCGCGCACACGCGCGCCCGCCGATCACCGGGTTGTCGACCAACCGGGCGAGACTCAGCGAGGTGAAATGCACCACGTCCGGATCGGTTGTGGCGACCTGCCGCGGCAGTGCGCTGGCGAAGGACCAGTCCTGCGGCAGGCGCAGGCTCGCGACGCAGGTCTGGTCAGCGACCGGTCTGCCGTCGCGGTAGAGCAGAACCGGGTTCCAGTTGAGCGCGAACCAGCCATCGCCCGTCAGCACATCGATCCCGACCGAGTTGGCGGTGGGTTGGTTGGCGATGTAGGTCAGATCGCATTCGACCACGTGGGGCCCGCCCGCGGGCAGGTCGAGATGGAACCGCCAGGTGTCGAGCGGGTCGCGCCGCCAGGCGATGGCGTCGCCATCGGTGGTGCGGATGCGCAATCCGCCGAGGTTCTGGATCGGACCGCCGGGCGCGTGGACTCCGGGGACCCAGCGGGGAAAGCGCAACGCCTCGCCCGGTGCGAGTGCGATGCGTATCCGGCTGTGGACCAGCCCGCGTTCCGGCAGTTCGCGGGTGTCGACCGCGATCACCAACGGGGCGTTGTCCGCACTCAGCGCGGACGCGGCCCAGGCGAAGCGGTCCTCGGCTGCGGCGAGACCGGCGAGCCACAACAGGACAATCCAGCTTCCGGTTCGATTGATGTACGGCATGCGACCAGTATGGCCCATCTGCGAGGGGCATCAAGGAAGCGCGCCGCGAGCCGACCGGTCAGCGTTCCAGCATCACGCTGGCCATGCAGACCGTGTAGCCGGCATGGCCATCGACGGCGGTGAAACGCAACACGGTGTCCGGCGTGAGGCGGTCGGGCTCCACCGGGATGTCACGGATCCAGCAGACGTTGACCGGGGTGGCGCAGGCGGGCAGGCGAACGGTCTGCGCCTGGAACACCGCCTGTTCCCGCCCGCGTTCATCGCGGGTGGTGCTGCCGAGCGCGAGCTGGCCTTCGTCGTGAGCGAGGCGTTCGAACACGCAGCGGATGGTCGCGCTACGCGCCGTCGCGAGGGCCTCCTGCGGAATATCGACGCGCCACTGCAACGGGGCGTCGGGAGTGACCGTGGCGAGGATATCGCGGGCGACGTACTGGGTCCGGGTGACGGGCGGCCCGTCGAGTGCGGGGGTGGCGTCGAGCGGCAGGCTGAACACGAGCAGGCTCTTGCCGGCGATGGTGCCGTTCCAGGTGTGGCTGGCGCCGGCGGCGGCGTGCTCCTGGCTGTTCAGGCGCATGATGCCCTGGTCGGGGACGTAGGTCGGGCGTCGCACCACCAGACCGGTGAACCGGGTGCCAGCAGGAGCGCTGAGCGGGAGGTGGAGCGCGCGTTCATCGCGGTGATCGTTGAACACGGCGACCACCAGTTCGGCGCCGGGGGCGAGATAGGGTTCGCGCGGTTGGGTGGGATCGGTGCCGTCGACGGCCGCGGCGACGAAGACATCGGGATCGGTGCAGCGGGCGGCGATCAGTCGACCGCGCAGGTTCTTCATCGCGTTGAAGGCTACGCCTTCGGCCTGCTGATCGAACCAGTGGAAGGTGAAGCTGCGGGCCTTGTCGGGTACGGTGTGCAGCGCGTGGACGATCTTGCGGGCGGCCCACATGCATTTGAGCCGCCGTTTGTCGGCCTGCTGCATGCTGCGCGATGCCGCCGGGTTGGCTGAGGGGTCGCTGTTCTCGCCGCACTCGGTATTGTAGCAATAGAGGCGGCGATCGTGGTAGGCTTGGGCGTAGGCGCAGACCACCTCGTAATTGGCCGGCATGCGGGTGACGTCGCCGCCGTAATCATGGTCGGTCACCCCGTGCAGGTGCTCGATGCCGGCATCGATGGTCGGTTTGTAGAGCATGTTCCAGCCGGCCCAGTGGTCCTCGGAGGGCCGGAAGTCCCAACCCGCGACGAACTTGGCATCGGGGCAGGAGGCGTGGAGGCCGCGGGCGAAGGCGAGCATCGGTTCATTGTAGAATTTCAACTGCGATTGGCCGCTCCAATAGGTGAACTGGGTCACGTCGTAGACGTACCAGGGGGTATAGGCGGTGAGCGGGACCTCGTCGACGGGTACGCGGCGTTCCTCGCCGGTATCGGGATCCCTGCGTTTCTCGGTGACGATATGGATGAAGGTCTCGCCATCGGCGACGTCCGCTGGCGGGTGGGCGCGTTTGACCTGGCGGCCCTTGGCGTCCTTGCCGGCGCGCCATTCGTGCCGGGGTTTCCAGTGCCAGGGCGGAGCGTCGTAGTCGCGGGTCCAGCGGAGAAAGGGGGCGACACTGCCGTCGACGGCGAGGTGGACCGGGCCGCCTTCGCGGGCGCGCGACCGGTCGAAGAAATCCAGGTCGAAGTTGCGCCGGGTGCGGTTGGACCAGTTGAGGTAGGGCTCGTTCCACCATTCGAAGATCAGCTCGGGGCCGTAGCACTGGCGGTAGGCTACGAGTTGGCGGCCCTTGTGCTCGCCGCGGCGTCGGTAACGGCGCTGCCAATCGGCGTCGGTCAACCGGCCGGAGGGGGAGTAGCGGTCGCCACCCTGCACGTCGAGCAGTACCGCATAAGACGGTTCTTCGCAGTATTTTTCCTTGACCTGCAGCGCGTCGCCCGAGCCGTGGAGATAACTATGGTGGATCTCGCGGTGCGAGCCGACCCGCATGTCGCGGCTGGCGCCGCCGGGGAAGTGGCCGAACAGGCCGGGGGGAACCGTGGTGGTGCCGTTGATCGCCAGCGGCCGGCCGGTGACCGTGACGGTGATCGGCGCCACCGGAGCGGGTTCCAGCGGCACCGCCTCGATCCGTTCGACGGTGAATCGGACCGTGCCGATACCCAGCGAGTTGGCGCAGCCGATGGCGATGGCGCTCACCGCCTCGGGATCGAAATGAAGATTCTGGTCGAGGTGATCCTGCGGCATGCCCAGCGTGTGCGGCGCAATCCAGAAGGCGGGCTTCATGTCCGCCAACCGGACGAGGCGATCGTTCTCTGGCATGACCAGGTCGACGGCGTCGCGCACGTAATGCCAGGAGCCATCGGCCTCGCGGAGCGCTACGGCTACCGCGGCGTCGCGACGCGGGTTGTCGGTGTTCACCCGCAACCGCAGTCCCGCGAGCCCGGAGAGGTCCCGCGGATGCTCGAAGTTGCAGACCGACCACGCGGCCTGGTTCCAGTTCGTGCGCTGCTCACCGAGGTCGAGGACGAAGGTCCGTCCCGCCTCGCCGGGCGTGCCGCTCGC
>JBEPXK010000482.1:0-316 GCA_041641915.1 Planctomycetota bacterium | reverse complement strand
CTGCGCGGGTCGAGGAAGGACTCAGCGGCGTCGGCGGTACCGACGCTGAGCGCGAGCAGGATCAGACAGCATGTGGCGATAGCGCTCATACGGGGCTCCAGCCGAACTTGTACGCAGCCGGGACGAGGGCGCTGAGACGCGTGCCGCTCGTGGTCTGGCTCCGCATTCCTGTAACATATACTTATACTTGACGCCTCCATCAGAGGGGGCGCTGCCCCCTCGCGCGCTCACGCGCATCCCAGCTGCGCTTGCTCCTCGCTTCGCTGCGGGGCTGCGCTTGCGCTGCGTCGGCCCGGTGGCCCCACCCGGGCCACCA
>JBEPXK010000481.1:0-3581 GCA_041641915.1 Planctomycetota bacterium | reverse complement strand
CCGGGCCGACGCAGCGCAAGCGCAGCCCCGCAGCGAAGCGAGGAGCAAGCGCAGCTGGGGTGCGCGTGAGCGCGCGAGGGGGCAGCGCCCCCTCTGAAGAAAGCCTCGCCCCTCGGCCGGCACGGCCGATCCACGGGTGGGCGGATCGGCTTCGCTGATTCTATCCGCCCACCAGTCAGGGCAGGAGTTCGAGGAATGCGCGCATGTAGCTGGGTAGATCGGCCGGTTTGCGCGCGGTGACCAGGTTGCCGTCGACCACCGTTTGTTCGTCGACCCAGTCGGCGCCGGCGTTGACCAGGTCGTCCTTGATGCCGCGGAAGCAGGTCATGCGCTTGCCCCGGACGATGTTCGCCGAGGCCAGGACCCAGGCGCCGTGGCAGATGGAGGCGATCGGCTTGCCGTCGTCGGCCAAGCGGCGCACCAGATCGACCGCGACGCTGTCGCGACGGATGTGGTCGGGGGCGTAGCCGCCGGGGATATGGATGCCGGCGAGGTCACCGGCGAAGACCTCGCTCGCCTGGCGATCGGCCGGCATCGGCACACCGTGCTTGCCGACGAATTGCGCTGCGCCGTTGGTGCCCAGGCGGATGGCCTCGTAGCCGGCCTCGAGCAGACGGTAGTAGGGATAGATGAATTCCTGGTCTTCGAACATCGGACCGAGCAGCAGGCCGATGCGTGGCGATGAGGTGGGCATGGACGACTCCTTGATCGGGGGGGGCGATGAAGTGCGCGTGGCGCCTCAAGGGAGGGCGGGAGCCCGGAGTTCCACGCCGTGTTCGTGGTGCCAGGCGTTCCACGCCCGGTCCACGCGGCGCACGAACGACTTCGGCTTTTCGCACCAGAGGCGTTCGCCCAGGGGCTTTGCGCTTTCCAGCAGGCGGTCCATGCGCTCGCCGAGGGCCCGATCGATCGCCTCGCGTCCTTGCTGTGAACCGAGCAGCCCGGCAGCGGGGTCGGCGACGGTCTGTGCGAGCACGGCGCAATCGTGGTGGTCGCCAAGCAGGTCACTCAGGCGGCCGAGGTCTTTGACCATCGCGCCGAAGACCGGGTGCCAGGCTTCGCGCAGCAGACGCAGGTGATACCACAGCATCTTGGCGCGCTTGCGCCATTCGTGGACCAGCGTTGGATCATCGCTGTGGTCGAGCTTGCCGAGGGCGCTGTGGCCGCGCTTGTAGGTCCGCTTCAGGCCTGGGGCCAGGGCGGCGAAGTGGTGGTCGGCGGGCAGCTCCCAGTTGGCGGCACGGCGCGCGAGGCTCGTCAGTTCGTCGCCGGCGCGATGGGCGCGTTCGCTCAGGTCGAGCTCGGTCATGGTGTTGTGGCGCAGGCCCGCAAGCCCTCGCCGCAATTCATCCGCGAGGGCATCGGCGATACCAACCCGGGCGTCGGTCTGCAGTTTTTCCAGGGTCTGCTCGGCGACTTGCACGTCGCGTACCGGTGAGAGCCGGTGCGCGATGGTGCGCAGCGCGTCGTTCTCACGCTTGTATATCCGGCCGAGCGGTTCTCGAACCAGGTGCAACAGGGCGCGGAGCTTCTTGATGTCTTTGCGCGCCTGATGCACGCCGCTCCGGCGGTGCTGGCCGGCGGCGACCGCTCCCAGGGCGACGACGGCGCTGCGGATGCGCTCGCCAGCGATGCGGTGTACGCCTGCCGCGATGGTCTCGGCACAGGTGAAGTGGTAACGCATGTGCTTCCGCCTCTCCCGCCGGCCGCCCGGATGGAACCCGAAGCGGCACACGACGGTACGAACAGCTTTTTATGGTGGCAGAGAGCCATCGCGACTCACATCGGTTACGCAGGTCGGCGTGCGTGCGGTTGGGGACCTGCATCCTGCATGCGACATCACACATGACGGCTTCCATCAGAGGGGGCAGCGCCCCCTCTGAAGAAAGCATCACACATGTGAAACGGCACGCGTTGGTAATAGAATGTATAATCATCGCAGTTGGAGCGGACCGCTGCGATCATACGAACGGCGCCTCCGCCCGGATATCGGGGGCGCGAAGATCAAGGCAAGGAGAGCCCTCATGTTCATACGCAAACTCGTACCAGTCGCCCTGGTCAGCCTGGCCGCCGCCCAGCTTGCCGCGGTCGAGAGCCCCTACCAGAAGGCCGACGAAACCTGGATCAGCATCAGCGGAACGGTCACCGAACCGACCGCCGATTCCTTCATGCTCGACTACGGCAAGGGGATGGTCGCTGTCGAGATGGACGATTGGGACTGGTACGGCGACGCCTACGGCCTGCTCGAGGGCGACAAGGTCACCGTCAACGGTCGGATCGACGACGACCTGTTCGAGACCACCAGCATCGAGGCCAGCAGCGTTTACGTCGAATCCCTCGGTAGCTATTTCTACGCCAGCGCCGCCGACGAGGAGGATGCCAGCTACGCCACCGTGGTCACCTCCCCGGTCGTCGTCTCGACGGTCACCGTGCGCGGCGAGGTCACCTCGATCGACACGCTCGAAGGCGAGTTCACCGTCGACACCGGCGTCAAGCAGGTGACCGTCGATACCGAGGAACTGGCCTATAATCCGCTCGATGACAAGGGCTTCCAGCAGATCGAGAAGGGCGATCGCGTCAGCGTCAGCGGCGAGATCGACAACGATCTGTTCGACACCCGCGAAGTCGAGGCCGACTGGGTCATCACCCTGTCCAAGGACGCGGGCAAGGGTGCTTCGATGGGCGACGAGTAGTACCCGCTCCGCACGCCGGTCTGCACCACGGCCCTGTGGGTTTCAAGCCCACAGGGCCGTTCCATGTCATCCATCACGTCGCATACCGTGCGGCTTCATGCTCCAGGAGACCCTCATGTTTCTCGTCGACATCCTCATCGCCTGCCTGATCGCGGTCATCTTCGCGCTGCCGCTGGTGGCGATCTTCGGCTGGCGCCCCCATGGCGATTCCACCCACGGAGCCGGTACCGGCCTGTTGATCGCCATTCCGGTGTTTCTGCTGATCGTATGGATCGCCAATCTCGCCTTCCGCCCGTTGGGACCGGCGATCTACGATCGCCAATGGGTTCCCGGCCTGCTCGCGGCCCTGGGGCTGTTCATCCTGTTCATGGCGCTGATCCCGCCGCCGCGCAGCTCGGTTCCCGCGACGCCCCCCGCGGCCGACGCCGAAGCCGACGCCGTGACCACCGCGATCGGCTTCACCCTCGCCTTCTGGATCCTGCTGCTGATCCTCATCGGCGGCGTGGTCGGCGCGTATTGGTGGTGGGGGGTGTGATGGATGCGGGTTGTTGGCGGTGACTGTTGGCCCTGGGATGGCCGCAGTCAGTGCCTGACGTTTCTATCAGAGGGGGCGCTGCTCCTTCGCGCCTTTGGCGCGTGCTCCCGCTGCGCTTGCTGCTCGCTTCGCTGCGGGGCTGCGCTTGCGCTGCATCGGCGCGGTGGCCCCACCGGGGCCACCTGTTGCTGCGCGATGCCGGTGCTCGCTAGTGGCCAGTCGCTTCTCGCTTCTCGCTTCTCGCTTCTCGCTTCTCGCTTCTCGCTTCTCGCTTCTCGCTTCTCGCTTCTCGCTTCTCGCTTCTCGCTTCTCGCTTCTCGCTTCTCGCTTCTCGCTTCTCGCTTCTCGCTTCT
>JBEPXK010000480.1:0-3590 GCA_041641915.1 Planctomycetota bacterium | reverse complement strand
GGTGGCCCCGGTGGGGCCACGGGGCCGACGCAGCGCAAGCGCAGCCCCGCAGCGAAGCGAGGAGCAAGCGCAGCTGGGATGCGCCGAAGGCGCGAGGGGGCAGCGCCCCCTCTGATGGAGAGCACAAGCAAGACGGGACCCTCAGAGCCCCAGCAGAGTGCTACCAACCCGATACCAGCCTTGCGCGCGTCAGCGCGCCGCCGAGGGGGGCATGGGGGCCGGGCCGGCCCTCATCGGCCGACAGAGCCCTGTTTTCCGCCGAAAATGGGCCGAAGGCCCGGCGGAGCGTGAACGGGTCGCGGCAACAGACCCGGCCGATCTGGAACCATCGGCCAGGAAGCTGTTTTCCGCCGAAAAAGCCGGGCGAGGTCCTGCGTAGATGCGATCGGCTCAGCCGGTGAGGATGCCGAGGCTGAGCAGGCCGTACCAGGTGTACTCGGTGTCGACCGCCTTCTCGAAGGCGTGGGGGCGGAAGCCCCCGCGCTGGTCCCACAGCGCGTCGAGGAAACGCAGGCAGGGCTGGCGCGTCGGCTCGAGGCGCTCGGGGGTGAACGACAGCGCCGTCAGGGCGGTGGCGGTCGAGAGCAGGTCGGGCAGGGGGACCAGCGGCGAGGCCATGAACCCGCCGTTGCGATGCCGGCGTTGCAGCAACCAGTCGACGAGCGCCGGATCGGCGTCGAGCCCGAGGTGACGGCGCAGGGTGATCACGCCGGCGGTGACCGCGGTCAGGCCGCATTCCTGGCCGGGTTGGTTGGCGTAGGCGCCGTCCTCGCTGCGCGCGCCGTAGAGCGCTTCGATCACCCGTTCGAGCTCGGGCAGCGGGCGCCCGAGGTCCTCGTAGACAGCGTAGGCGAGGTAGCAGCCGTAGGCGGAGGCGCGGTCGGCCGCGGCGTCCTCGTTGTAACCGCCGTCCGAGGCGCGATGGCGCTCGACGCTGGCGACGATCGCCTTGGCCACCGCCTCGGTGCAGCCGCCGAGGTCGGTCCAGGCGCGGGCGAGGCAGGCGAGGTGGATCAGGTCGAGCTTGGCCGGCGTGAAGGATTCGAGATAGACGCTGGTGCGGAAGGGGGCCGACTCGCCGAGTGCGAGCAGGCCCTCGAGGCCGAAGAGGGTGTAGTAGAGATCCTCGCGCTTGCCGCGGCCGCGGAAGCCGCCGCCGCGGCCGAGGCGATCGCGCAGCAGGCCCACGACCGTGGGTCTGGCCTCACCCAGGGCCGGTCCGGCGGCATCGAGATGCGTCCGCATGCGTTCGCGCAGGGTCGGTGTGGTGGTCAACGTGAGCGGTCCCCGGTCGTCTTTGTTGATTGCCCATCCTCGGCTGGGGAGGGTCGAATCAAGCCGAGTCGTGCTGCGGGCGCCTGCGGTGTCTGCTAACGCGTTTACTTGACCAGACTTGATAATGCAGGACAACGCCGGGGCGGGCGTGCGCCGGAGCGGGAGGGGAGCCATGCACGACGAGGATCGCAAGCGGATGGCGCGTCGTGCACGGATCGGCCAGGTCTACCTCCAGGTCCAGGCCTGGTTCGACCGCGAAGCCCTGCGCGAGGTCCTGCGTGCCGACTCCGGCCAGACCGAGGACATCGCGCTCGATTGGCTGGCCAAGGCTGGCAAACGTTTTCGCCCCTTCCTCGTCGCCTGCATGCATCTCGCCCTGCGCGCGGAGAGCGAGGACGCGCCGATTCCCGAATCGATCCAGCGCCTCGCGGTGGCGGTGGAGTGCATCCACAAGGGCTCGCTGATCTACGACGACATCCAGGATGCCGACGAGCAGCGCTACGGTGAACCGGCGATCCATACCGTGCATGGTGTGCCCGTGGCCCTGACTTCGGCGCTGCTGCTGCTTGGCTGGGGATACCGGCTGATCGGCGAGTGCGGCGAGTTCTCGCCGACCACCGCGCGAATGCTGCATCTCGCCTACCAGGGCCACTGTGAACTCTGCCACGGCCAGGGCGGCGAGTTGTGTTGGATGCGCGATCCGCATCCGCTCAGCGCGCAGGAGGTGCTCGACATCTTCCGCTGGAAGACCGCACCGAGCTTCGACGTGGTCTTCCGCCTGCCGCTGATCTACCACGGCAGCGACGACGCGCTGCATCGTAGCCTCGAGCAGTTCGCCGGCATCGTCGGCGTGGCCTATCAGGTCCAGGACGATCTGCAGGACTTCCACGGCCGCGGCGACGTTGACGACATCGAATCGCACCGTCCGTCGATCGTGCTCGCCTACGCCCACGAGCTGGCCACCGGCGCGGCGCGCGAACGCATCGCCACCGCCTGGTGCGGCGCTGGCGGCGAGCCGCCGGAGGTGATCCGCACCTTGGTGCGCGAGGTCGGCGCGGTCGATTCTGCGCGCGACACCCTGGGCGAGCTCAAGGCCGAGGCCGGCGCGATCCTCGCCGCGATCGACAACGCCGACCTGCGCGACCTGCTGCAACAGGTGATGGAGACGATCCTCGGGGTGGAGGGCTGAACGTGGCCCGTCGCCGCAGTCGCTTGTGCGTCCTGCTGGCCTCGCTGCTGCTGGTCGGCGGTTGCGGCGACGAGAAGCTCTACGACCTGTACATCGATCGGGCGCCCGGGGTGCAGGAACACCATGCGATCACCGACCGCGCCGAACTCGACCGCATCGGCCAGCGCCTGCTCGCCGAGATCCGCGACGGGCAGCTGGTGCTCGGCCCAGATGGCTCGACCCCGGCGATCCAGGCGGTGTACACCAGCACCGAGGGCGAGCTGGAGGCGCAGACCCGCGCCGGTACTCACCGGATCGCCACCACCACACGCATCGCATCGCCGCGTTTCGTGTTCCACGCCCCCGGCAGCGCTGGCGAATGGCCCGTCTCGGCCGACCTGGCCGAAGACGACGGCAGCTGGCAGCGGCACACCTCTGGCGAATTGGCCTTCGTGCTGCGGGAGAGCCTGGACCGCATCCACCAGGCCATGGTGATCATGCGCGAGCCGCCCGGGGCCCAGGTCTCGGAACCATGAGCCCGCGCGAAGAGGGCTCGCGCTCGCCGCTGTGGGCCATCGGCCTGGGCGCAGCGCTGCTGGTGATGCTCTACGTCTTCTGCGCCGGCCCGGTGTTCTTCTGCGCCGGGCGCTACGGCTGGAACGAACACGAAGGCATCGGCCGCGTGATGGCCTCGCTGATCTATCCGCATTTCCTCCTCGCCGAAGCCTGGGAAGGCTACCTGAGCTACCTCATGTGGTGGTTCGAATTGGGCGCGGGCTGAGGCGTACGGGCCCCGGCCGCTCGCGGTGGTCCGCCGAAGGCGCACACGAATACGAAGAACAGACGTAACTACCCAGCGGTTTCGCCCCTACGGTCTATTCGCAAGCGAATGGACCTACCCCTCTGGCTTGGTCGGGATTCCCATGGGTGGGCGGATCGGCTGCGCCGAGCCCATCCCCCCACCATCCCTCGCTCGCCAGCCCCATCGCACGCGATGGGGCCCGAAAAAGGCGGGTAACTACCAAGGTGGGCCTCCGCCCACAACCCAAGGGTTGAGCATAGGGCTCCGGCCCACCTTTCTGCTCTTTCATCAGGGGACTTCGTCCCCCGAACCCCCTGTGCCTCGACAGCTTGTGACAGCGCCTCT